>NZ_JBEXUS010000205.1:0-5840 GCF_040614455.1 Nocardia sp. NPDC005978 | reverse complement strand
CGGTGAGATGATCCGCCGCCAACGCGTCCTGCGCGACGCCGGGAACTTCGCCAGCGTCGCGGACTACGAACGAGCACGCGAACAAGGCGCCGGGCTGGTACCACTGCCAACATTGCTCATCGTGCTCGACGAGTTCGCGGAACTCCTCGAACAACACCCCGACTTCGCGAAACTCTTCGTCGCCATCGGCAGACTCGGCCGATCTCTTCGAATCCACCTCCTGCTGGCCTCGCAGAAAGTCCCCGCCCACCGCATGGGCGAACTCGAAGCGCATCTGTCCTACCGGATCGCGTTGCGTACCAACCAAACCAGCGACTCCCGCGACGCGATCGGGACCGCCGACGCGTACCACCTGCCCAAGAAACCAGGAGCAGGCTACCTGCGAGTCGGTGCCGGTGAACTGCAACGGTTCCAAACCGCGTACGTCGGCGAACCCTACCGCCGTCCGACCCGAGCGACCGCCGCCGGCACAGAATACGCACGCCGCAGCGTCGGCTACCGGCCACCGCAGCTCTTCACCTCCAGCACGATCAGCGAGCTGCGCCCACCCGCTCCCGCCCCAGCCCCCGCTCCCGAGGCGGCCACTGATGCGCCCGAACCCGAGTCGATCATGGACGTGGTCCTGCGTCAGCTGGCTCACCAAGGCCAACCAGCACACCGAATGTGGCTGCCCCCCTTGGGTACACCCCCCACGCTCGAACAACTGACCGCATCGGTGGCCGCGGGGCGGCTGCACGTGCCACTCGCCTTGGTCGACAAACCGCGCCAGCAACGCCAAGACATCTGGTCTGTCGACCTATCCGCGGCGGGAGGGCACGTTGCCATCATCGGCGGACCGCAATCCGGCAAATCGACGGCGCTTCAAACCCTCGTGTTATCGGCAGCCTTGACTCACACGCCTGAACAGACCCAGTTCTACTGCGTCGACTTCTCCGGTGGCGCACTGTCCGCGCTTCGCGGATTGCCGCATGTCGGCTCGGTGGCAACCGCGCGCGAAGGGGACCGGATCCGGCGCACCTTCGCACTCATCACCGCGCTCATCGACAGCAGACAGGCGTTGTTCACCGAGCTCGGTATCGACAGCATGCGGCGGTTTCGGGCAATGCGTTCAGAACGTGACCCGCGCCTGGAACGACGCGACGCCTACGGGGATGTGTTCCTGGTCATCGACGGCTGGGACATCGGGTTCGCCCCCACCAGTCAGTACTACGACGACTACATACGAGTGCTCGAGTCCATCGCGGTTCAGGGACTCAACTACGGTATCCATCTCGTGCTCACCAGTTCGCGGTGGGTTGTGGTCCGCCCCGCGATCAAGGATCTCATCCAAACCAAGATCGAAATGCGACTCGGTGACACCACCGATACGACATTCCTGGGCAACCGCGCGGTGGTCAACGCGGTGCCCACCAACCGGCCGGGACGATGCATCTCCACCGATATGCTGCATATGCTCACCGCGCTGCCACGCATCGACGGCCACGGGGACGCGGAAACCGCCGCAGAAGGCTTGGCCCACGCGGTCGAGCACCTTCGCCTCCGGTACCCCGACCGCCGCGCACCCGAGGTGCAACTCCTCCCCGGCCACATCGATCTGACCGAGATTCGGGAGCGATGGTCACCGCCGACCACCCTCGCGCAGCAACTGATCATCCCGTTCGGAGTGCGCGAGTCGAACTTGAGGCCGGCCGCGATCGATTTCGGCGTGTCAGCTCACATGATCGTGCTCGGCTCCTCCGGCTGTGGAAAGTCCACCGTCGTCGCCGCGCTGCTCGCTTCGATCGCCGAGCAATTCACCAGCGACCAGGCCAAAGTGCTCCTGATCGATTACCGCCGCCGTCACATGGGTTCGGTCCCCGACGCCATGCTGATCGGTTACCTGACCTCCGAACGTGACGTGATCGACGGCCTTCCGCCTTTCGCGGCGAAAATGCGGACACGACGCGCGCCCGACGGCGTGACCGCTCAGCAACTGCGGGAAAGGTCATGGTGGACCGGGCCGGAGATATTCGTCGTGGTCGACGATTACCACATGGTCGCCCAACGTGGATCCCTCAATCCGCTCGATCCGCTCAAAGATGTCATCGTCGACGCCCGAGACACCGGCCTGCATATCATCGCCGCACGTAACATCGCCCAAGCGGATTCGGCAATGTATGACAACGTTCTCGGCCAGATGAAGAATCTCAACTCCTCCGGCCTCATCATGGACGGATCAAAGTTCGACGGAATTCTGCTCGGGGATGCCAAGGCCACTGAACAGCCTCCCGGGCGCGGGGTGCTCGTCGAACCGCTGCACGGCCGAAAAGACCTCGTCCAGGCCGCGTGGGTGCCTCCCCATGACTAGCTCGAGCATGCTCCCACCGGTGGGAATGAAATAACTTGGTTCTCAGCGGGATGGCAAGATATCCCATATCCAGAGGAGCATTACGATGTTCGTTGAAGCGCTTCCCTCGGACTTTCCGATGGCAACGGCGAAATTTGTTGGCGAACAGACACAGTTGCTCGCTTCTCTCAGTGGAGCGAGTGGACTTCTGTCACCGGTGCCCGCGGCATTCGATGATGTCAGCATTATGGCGTCCTCAGTCTTCGCGGCACACGCTTCACTCAACATCGCCACCACCTCGGAAGGGCTGACACAATTCGCGGCCGGCTCGGCGCAGCTTCCGGGCGTCGGGGCTTCCTACCTGGCAACAGATATCTCCAGTGGCGCGGTTATCTCCGCCGCCCAGGTGACTATCTAAGCGAACGGGACGGATAGTGTTCGGTAGCTGGGCGGCTCTGCCGCCCGAAGTCAATTCGTTCCGGCTGACCTTCGGCCCGGGCGGCGCCGCGACCGGCGCTGCTCCGATGTTGGCCACCGCGGCGGCCTACACGCAAGTGGCCACCGGTATCCGAACCGCCGCCCTCGGTGCCCAACAGCACCTCGAAGAACTGATGGTCACATGGCGGGGCGCGGCCGCGACCCAGGCGCAAATGGCGTTCTTTCAGCATTTGACATGGATGCATCAGAACGCGGCACTGCTGGACATCGCCGCGATCAGGGCTACCGCCCAGGGTGCCGCCTACCTCGCCGCACTGGCGGCGATGCCACCGTTCCCCGTCGTCATGGCAAACCGCGCCACCACCGCCGCTCTGGTCGCCACCAACACCATGGGTCAGAACACCGCGCCGATAGCGGTCAGTGAGGCCGCCTATCTCACGATGTGGACCTTGGCGGCGAACACGATGTACGCATACGCCGCGCAAACAGCACAGAACGTAGTCGTTCCCGCACCTGCTCCCGCCCCGATGATCGCCGGCGGGCCCGGAGCAGGGCCGCTGAACATGACGGGCGCGCTCAACGAACTGCCACAGGCGTCGCTGCCCGGGCATGCGGCACCGGGCAGTACAGACATACTTCCCGGCAACGGATCGCAAACTCCCACGCACCCGGGAACAACCCCGGGTGGGGGAGAGTCACCAGGGGGAAACCCCAACCCGTCCCCAGGTGATCAAGCGGTGCCCACCCCGGACACTCCCACCGACTTCGAGGCTCCGACGGATCTGGCCACGCCGGCCGAGTCCGCAGGCTTGGGAAGCGACACGATCGACTCGCTGAACGAGCCGGGTTTCTACGGTGCGAGCCCGAACTCCGCCACGCTCGCCGCCCTGCAAGGCGGCGGACCGATCGGCGCGATCGGCATGACCACCGGAGGTTTCAACGCCCTCCCGGGCACAGCGACAGGTTTCCGCATGCCCGGCAACTGGGCGCCCTCGACCGGAACCCCATTCAGCTTGGCCACAACGCCGTCATCGTCTGTCGCGCCGGTAGCGGCGGCACCCCGTGCCACGAGCGCGCCGATCGCTCAGTCGCGGCGCCGCACGGACGAATCGACCGAACGCAGGGTCTTCGCTCCGGGCGAAACGGTGGACGTCCCCGAACTGGCAGACGCCATGCCGATCGGGGTTATCGAATATTCCGACGACGAGACCGATGCGGTGTCGCTTGTTTCGAATACTCGGTAGTCGTTGAAGCTCGTCCCGGCAAACTGCCGGTGCCGATCAAATAAAACCGTGAAAGGTAGGAAACACAGTGAGTGGAGACCTCGTAGCTGTCCCCGCGGAAATTGCGGCATCGGGGAAAAAGGCTATGGCCCTGCAGGGAACTCATGAGGGCTACCTCGGGGCCCTCGCAAGTGTCAAGGAAGAGTTTCGCGTCGCAGCTTCAAGCGCTGGCGCCGGCGATGCGGCCCAGAGCACGTTGCAGAACGCGCACATGGCCGGCGTCAAGCTCGGGCGATCGCTGCAAGAAGTGATCGAAGTCCTTGTCGAGACCGGAGTCAGAATCGACACGAGCGACATGGACGCCGCAGCTGGAATAGACAATGCCAGTGCCCTGGGATCCAATGGAAAAATAGACAACAGCTCCTGGTCGTGAGTGGCGCCAGATTTCATCAAGAAAGGTCTAGAAAATGAGCGGTCAGATTCGAATCAATTATACTGCTGTGGATTCGAACGCGTTGTCTCTTCAGAACATCGTGAACGGAATCGAAGCCAACAATGAACAGCTTCGTGCAATGGAGCGTGCGCTGAAATCGTGCTTCGACGGAAACGCGGCACGAGAGGGCTGGGACCCGAAAATCAACGCCCTGCTTGCCAAGGTCAACGACTACAGCCTCGAACTCGGAAAACTGCGGGCGGTCCTGCAGTCAAAGCTCGGCGGTGGAGGCGACGTCTACAACACCGACAAAGCGCAGGGCGCGAAGTTCCTCGCAGTCGGAATCTAGTCACCGGCTGTGTGGCCCGGCCCCAATCGACATGCTGGGTGACGACATGACTGAGCCAACGCAGCCCCCCGGGACGCCATCCGAACCAGTAGCGGTCGATATCAACGTCGACGCTGCCCTGGTACTCAAGTCGATGGTCGGCATCGACGAGTACCCCCAAGTACTCGCGCTGATGCCGAACATCTATCGGCCCGAGGACCAACATCGTGTGCACGCTGCCATCGTGACCGAGCTCGCCGACGCGGGCATAGTCCATGAGGGCAGCGTGCACACACGTGTCGCGCACTGGCTGCGATGTCTCGAGCGCCCAGACATGGAACTGGCCGCCCGCGTTGTGCATACCGGGCTCGACGGCCAACCGGCATCGATGCTGCGGTTATCGCTCGTCCGCCGAGCAGAGGAACACATTCTCGCCATACGGTGTGATGACCGTGTCGTGCTGCAACCCGTGTTCCACGAGGGCAGGAAACTCACCACCCTGACCAGCGCGGTGCTGGCCGCGCTGGGGCCCTACCCTCCGCTCGCAATCGACACACTCGCAGCCACGATGGAACAGTTCGCCGCCGTTCCCGCTGAACCCGAGCAGCGCCGCCGGGCATTGCTCGCGCTGGGTGCCACCGCCCATACGGCCGCCACCCTGACCCGAGCGCTCGATGAGGTCATCCGGCGTGCCGAAATCGTCACAATCGAACACCGGGACGGCACGGACCAGACTCCACAATTCAGTCTCAGCGTGCTCGACACACCCCGCGGCCGGATCGTCGCCGCCCCGGCCAGGGCGTTGGACGGCGGCAAGCGCTCGACCTACACCCGCGGTGATGCCGCCGCGATCGGTTCCGGGATCGCCGCACTCATCGAACTCCTGCCCAGCGGCAGCTGGTTCGACACCAGCCGCACCACAGAATGACGCACACGGTCGTGAGAGGGACGACAACAGTGAACCCCAACCCGGAGCTGCACGGTCACGACGTCACAAGCCTTACCGCCCATGACGGCTACGCCGCATATCTCGGCGCCGACACATCGCAGACAGCAATCACACCGGAACCTCCCGGTCAGCCCACCCCGGCC
>NZ_JBEXUS010000204.1:0-5989 GCF_040614455.1 Nocardia sp. NPDC005978 | reverse complement strand
GATGCCCGCGCCGACCGCGGCGCCGACGGCCGCGCCCGCGACGGCGGCCGGGATGCCCGCGCCGACGACGCCGAGGGCCGCGCCCGCCACGATGCCCGCCGCGACCTTGTCGGCGCGCCCGGGCGCGAGGCCGATGGACTGACCGCCGGTGGCGATGGCGGCCTCGGCGTGCGCGGCGATGCCGTTCACGGTGTCGAGGACGTTGTCGGGGAGGTTCTCCGGGACGGGGGAGGTGAAGTCGCCCAGGCGCAGGGTGCGCGGCGGGGGCGCGATGGGAGCGACCGGCTCGACGGGGACGGGCGCGTGCAGGGACTGCCAGTCGATGGGCGGAGCCGGGACCGACGCATCGGGAATCGGGCGGTAGTTGGCGGGTACCGGGTAGTCGGGCATGGCCTCGAGCAGTCGCGGCAGCCGGCCCGGGGTCGTGACCCCGGGTTGCGCCGGCCGGTCCGCGCGCTCGCCCGCCGCCGGAACTCGCACCCCGGGCACGGCCGCGATCCCGGGTTGCGCCGAACCGGAACCGGTTGTGGGAGAAGCGGGTACGCCCGGCCCCGTGACCCCGGGCGGCTGTAGGCCGTCCTCCGCCGACGGCTGTGCCCCCCGATCCGGGACCGTATCCCCCTGCGGCAGCCCCGTTCCCGTCGCCCCGGTACGCGGCGCGGCCACCTCCACCGGCTCCCCGGCGCTCGAACAGCCCACCGCCATGGCCAGCGGAAGCGAGCTCAACGCCATGATCCGCCGAACGCGGGAACGAACTTCCAGATACCGACCACTCACGCCGGTTCACCACCCTCTCATCAGGTTCCACCCACCGCCCCGAAACCACCCACACCGGTCCCCAAGCAAGCGGACACCACTCCCAAACCGGTCAAATACCACCCTGACCAGCACCTATCCACCCCATCCTGTCCTCCCGCCCGCCCGAATCCCCAACCTTTCGAAACCTCGCGCCACCCATGCTGTGCGTGCCCCCACGCTCGCCTCAACGCGATTCACCTGGTTCATCCCCAATCCCGCACAGCCTGTGTGTAGTTGTGGACAGCGACGGGACTTCGATCTGCTCGGCGTGGGTCCGAACTCCGCACAGCGTGTGGATGTCTGTGGAATATCGCCGTGGAGCGCGACGGGCGTTCACCACGCGGAGTGCACAGGCTGTGAATTCATGGTCTTTGTGGTCAGCGGGTGCGGAAGGCCGAAAACCGCACGCCGGTGGGTGCTTTCGTGGCCCGTGTAATCGGCGGGCGGGCTCTGCGGCGCGCGGCTCGGGTCGTCCCGAACCGCCCACAGGCTGTGGATCGCGTGCGCGGGGCGAACAGTGCGACCGCGCCGCACGGTATCCACAGTCGTCAACAGGCTGTGCGCGACTGTGGAAACCGCTGGGGTGCGGGTTGATACGGCCGGGACGGTCCGGTGCGGGCGGCGGAGCGGGGCGGCCGGTCGATCAGAGGTTCGCGGCCGCCCAGGCCCCGGCGGTGATCTTGTCCGAGCGGCTCGGGTCGATGCCGATCGACCTGCCCCGGGTGGCGACCGCGGCCTCGAAGCAGGCCGCCACATCGTTGACCGGGTTCAGGATGTTGTCGGGAACCTCGGTCAGGAAGTCGCAGACGCGCAGGGTGCGCGGGGCTGATGAGAAACCGGTGCTTCCAGAGCCGATTTCGAGCTCCCGGCACCTGACGTGCAGTCTCGAGACCTATTCCAAAGTTGCTGGCAGTAGCCTTTTCTCGGCCGCAGAGCCTTAGGAACCCTGGCGTTTGCCGGAAGACGACCCGCTTCGCATGAGCTCCGCGAGCGCCTCCCGATCGGTGACGTCGAGCTTGATGCACGCGCGGTACAGGTGCCCCTCCACCGTGCGCACCGACACCGTCAGCCGGTCGGCGATCTGCCGATTCGAGAGCCCGGCCACCACCAGATTCGCGATCTCGCGCTCGCGGGAGGTCAGCGGCAACGGCTGCGCGGACTGCCGCAGCGCGGGCGTGCTCGCCCCGCCGCACGCCGCCGCGAGCCGGTTGGCCGCCGCCGCCGATTCCAGCAGCTGCCGCCGGTCACCCGCGCGCTCGTGCGCCGACGCGGCCTGCGCCGCGGCGTCGGCGGCCGACAACAGCACCCCGATGCGCTCGAATTCCGCTGCGGCGGCGTCCAATCCGGCCCCATCGTGGGCCGCGACGGCGACCGCGTGCCGAGCCTGAGCCTGCACCAGCCGCCCGTCCACCCGGGCCGCCAGGTCCGTGAGCCGCCCGGCCACGCTCGTGTCGCCGAAACGCGCGGCGGTGTGCAACGCCATCGCCTCGATGGCGTGCTGCTGCGCACGCGCCGCGGCGTCCGCCGCGCCCAGGGCCAGCCGGATCGCGGGCGTCGCGGTGCCCTCGGCCGCCGCCTGCCAGGACCTGGCGATCTCCAACTGCGGCTCGTACACCGCGCTGTGCCGCCCGCCCCGCTCCGCCGCCGCGGCGATGGATTCGGCCGCCTCCCCGGTGCGCCCCAGCGCCGAATACGCTTCCGCGAGACGGAGTCTGGCGGGGAACATCCAGGCCGCCGCGCCCTCGGTGGTGAGCGCGGCCAGCGCCTGTTCGAGATTGTCGATGCCGCGCGGGAACTGCCCCTGCGCCACGTCCACGGTGCCCTGCAGGATCTTGGTCATGCCCCACGCGAGGTACTGCCCGGGCGAGGAATACGTGTAAGGGCTACTGGCACAACGCCTGGCGGCGTCGATGTCGCCGGTGAAGGTGAGCGCCAGCACCTCCGCGTGCGTGGACATGAACTGATTGAGCCCGTCGATGTGCGACTCCACCGCGTGCCCGCGCGCCGCGTACCGCCGCGCCGCGTCACCGCGACCCATGAGCGCCAGCGCGAGCCCGCCCCCGAACGCCGCCCACCACACCGCCCACGGCGGTGCGTCCGGGGCCGCCATCACCGGCTCGGCGCAGGCGACGGCCTCCTCCAGCTTGTTCTCGTTGACCGCGCACGCCGAGGCCAGGCCGTCGAGGGTGGCCACCACCTTGGGATGGGTGGCCCGGCTGCGCACCGAGGTGAGCACCTCGTCGGCACGATCGGCATCGCCCATGGACCACAGCAGATTCGAGACCCGGGTGCTACCCCAGCGCGCCAGCTGCACCTCGTCGAGCAGGTCGGGGTCGAACACGGCCAGGGTGCGCTCGGCCTCGATGCGATGGCCCTGCCACAGCAGGGCCCGGGCCAGCAGGTCGGCGGCCTCGACCCCGCCCCGTCGTTCCACCGCGGCACGCGCGAAGCGTTCGCCCAGTGGCAGATTCGCCAATCCGATCGCGTCGGCGGCCGCGGCCTCGAACAGCTCCAGATCGGCGGATTTGTCACTGTCCAAGGCCAATTCGGCCAGCCGGATGCGATCGGAGGCGGAGTTGATGGGCCGTTCCTTGAGCGAGGAGTACAGCCGCCCGCGCAGCCGCCGCGCGGAGGCGATGCCGAGCCTGCGCCGGATCACCTCGCCGAACAGCGGGTGGTTGTAGCGCACGAGCAGTTGGTGATCGTGCTCGGCGATCCGTATGACGCCGCGTGATTCGGCGGCCTCCACCGCCTCCTCGCCCGCGAGTTCGGACAGCACGTCCAGGTCGATGGGTTCGCAGAAGGTCAGCAGTTCGAGCACCCGCAGCACCGTGCCGGGCAGCTGCTCCACCCGATCCTCCAGCAGCGCTGCCAATTCCGAGGTGACGGCCGCCCGCCCGCGCAGTTGCCACACGCCCTTGACCTGCCGCAGGCTGCCCGCCTCCAGCGCGCCCTCCACCAGGTGCCGCAGGAAAAGCGCGTTCCCCCCGGAGGATTCCCACATGAGGTTGGCCGAGAGCCCCTCCAGCTGCCCGCCGAGCATGTTCTCCACCAGTTCCACGCTCTGGCGTTGAGTGAAGGGGGACAGGTCGATTCGCAGCAGATGCCCGTCCTTCCACAGCGAGGTCACCGCGTCCGGCACCGGCACGCCGCTGCGCACGGTGGCGACCACGCGCGCGGCCTTGTCGATGGCCAGCTGCAGCAGCAGGGTCGCGGAGAGCTGATCGAGCAGGTGCGCGTCGTCGACGCCGATGACGGTGTGCCCGTCCGCGAGCAGCGCTTCGCGGGCGGCGGCCATGAAGGTGACGGGGTCGTGCGCGGCGGACACCCCGACCATGTGCGCGAAGACCCCGAGCGGGATGCTGCGGGCCGATTCTGTTCCGGCGACCCAGCGGATCTTGCTGCCGTTGGCCGCGCCGACCGCGCCGGTGGCCAGCCGTGCCAGTGTGGTCTTCCCGACGCCGGCGTCGCCGGTGAGGACGGCTCCGACGAAGTCGTTCCCGGTCAGCGCCGCGGTGATCGTTTCGAGTTCGTGCTCACGTTCGACCATCGGCCAATTCCGAGCCATGAATCAACTGTAGATCGCCGGTGATTGGTGAGCGGGGGAAACGAACGGCACCCGAAATAGTCCCGGATCAGGCGACACGCCGGTGGCAACCCGCCGCCACGCCGGGAAGGTTACTCGTTGACCAGCCGCAGGGCCGGGGCGTGCACCTGCCGGCGATCCACCAGCCACACGTTCACACTCTGGTCGGCGGCCGGGTCCAGGGTCTCGACTTCGATCTCGAGCGTGCCCCGCAGCGGATGCTCGACGCGCAGCAGATGCGAGCGGTAGTCGGTGACCCGGTGTTCGCGCCAGCGCCGGTCGAACTCCGGGTAGCGCTGCAGGTCGGTGATGCGCGCCTCGAGCGTCTCGTCGTCGGCGAAGCGGGCCTGGGCGTTGCGCAGCGCGGAGACGATCACGTCGGCGGCCTCGGCCCAGTTGCCGAAGTAGCGCGGGGCGTCCGGGTGCGCGAAGACGTAGTAGGCGAGATTGTTGTGCGCCGCGGCGTCGAACATGCCGATCGGCTCGGCCAGGTCGCGCCAGGCCGGATTCGTGGCCAGCAGGTCGAGCCAGCGCCCGAGCACGAACGCGGGGGTCGGGTGCAGGGCGTCGATGACCGCGCGCAGGGTTTCGGAGACCTCTTCCCCGGCCTGCCCGCTCTTGGGGCAGGACGCCTTCTGTTCCATGCCCATGGCGAGTTTGCCGAAATGATGCCGTTCGACCTCGTCCAGCCGCAGCGCGTCCGAGAGCGCGCCCAGGACCGCCATCGAGGGATTGGTGTCGCGGCCCTGTTCGAGGCGGGCCAGATAGTCGGCGCTCACCCCGGCGAGCGCGGCGACCTCTTCGCGGCGCAGTCCGGGCGTACGCCGGCGCCGGCCCGCGGGCAGGCCCACCTGTTCGGGCTGCAACTGGCCGCGGCGCGCGATGAGGAACTCACCGAATTCGGATCTGGACACCTCACCATGGTGCCTTGTCCGGGTGTCGTTATCCCCGCCCTGTCAGTACCAGGATCAAGAAGGTGTGGCTAACCGGACTGAGGTCCGCTTGACTGATCGTCATGACCACTTCCGAGCAGACCACCCTCGCACCCGGCGCCTGGGAACTGGACGCCCACCACTCCTCCGTGAACTTCACCGTCCGCCACCTGGGCATTTCCAAGGTACGCGGCCGCTTCAACCGCTTCGAGACCGGCTTCGTGGTCGACGAGGCCGGTAAGGCCGCCATCGAGGCGACCATCTACTTCGACTCCTTCGACACCGGCAACGAGGCCCGCGACAACCACGTGCGCAGCGCCGACATCCTGGATGTGGAGAATCTCTCCACCCTGGTCTTCCGTGTCCCGGCTCCCGTCGACCTGGCCGAGGAGTTCGAGGTCACCGGCGAGGCCACCATCGGCGGCATCACCAAGCCCGTCACCCTCGACGTGGAGTGGGGCGGCGTCGAGGTTTTCGCCGGCGACCAGAAGAAGCACGCCGGCTTCAGCGCCACCGGCACCATCAAGCGCAGCGACTTCAACGTCGCCCCCGGCCTGCCGTCGGCCATGCTCAGCGACAAGATCGCGATCGAGCTCGACATCCAGCTCGTCGAGCCCGCCGCGTAATTCCCGTCTGCTCGAAAAGCGAAGCGGCGGCGCCCTTTCGGGGCGCC
>NZ_JBEXUS010000203.1:0-6041 GCF_040614455.1 Nocardia sp. NPDC005978 | reverse complement strand
GGGTTCATTCGAACCCGGCGCGCTCTCGTGTGGAAGAAACTCAGACGAGCTCGGCGGAGAAGATGGTCACGGCCTCGGCCGGCACATCCTGATGCCCGCCCTTGGAACCGGTGCGCACACCCTCGATCGAGTCCACCGCGGCAATGCCGTCCACGACCTTGCCGAACACGGTGTACCCGAAGCCGTCCTGGCCCGGGTAGTTCAGGAAATCGTTGTTATTGGAGTTGATGAAGAACTGCGCGCTGGCCGAATGCGGATCCATGGTGCGCGCCATGGCGACGGTGTACTTGTCGTTCTTGAGACCGTTGTTCGCCTCGTTCTCCACCTTGTTCGGCGCGGGCTTCTGCTGCATGTCGGCGGTCATGCCGCCGCCCTGGATCATGAAGCCGCGGATGACGCGATGGAACACGGTATCGGTGTAGTGGCCCGCCTTGACGTAGTCGACGAAGTTCGCGACTGTCTTCGGCGCCTTGGCCTCGTCGAGTTCCAGGGTGATATCCCCGGCGGAGGTCTTCAGGAGCACTGTGGTCATGGCCACCATCGTATGGGAGCCCCCGAACACCCGACCGCCCGGCATCGAAACCCCCGTCCCGAACCACGCAAACCCAAGTCCCCCAAGCAAACCCGGCACCGCGATCGGCGCCGCGCCGAGGCGGGCCCCGCTGCTCTGTGCGAGCGGAAGAAAGCGCTGCGGTCGGGCCGTTGCGGCTCAACCCAGTTGACGGATTCTTTCGATAACAAAAACGAATGCCTAGATGCGCATATTTCTATCCCCTGATCGTGCAACCAAACTGAAGAGCCGAGCTCAGGCTTCGTAAAGCTCGAGCGGCAGATCATCGGGATCGAAGAAGAACGCGAACCGCTTCCCCGTGTACTCGTCGACGCGCTCCGCCTCCACCCGCACTCCCCCGGCGGCCAGCTCGGCCAGGGCCTCCCCCACATTCGGCACCACGAACGCCAGGTGCCGCAGGCCGGCCGCCTCCGGCCGCGACGGCCGCCGCGGCGGATCCGGGAACGAGAACAGCTCTATCTGCCCACCGTCCGGCAGCTCCAGATCCAGCTTGTACGAACGCCTTTCCGCCCGATAGTGCTCCGCCAGCACCCGCAGCCCGAGCACCCGCACATAGAAGTCCTTCGACCGCTCGTAGTCGGTCGCGATCACCGCCACATGATGGATTCGACGCAGCTCCACACCCCGACGCTAGCGCACCCCTCCCCTGTTCCACCGACCCCGCGCGGCGGCCCTTTTTGTATGAGCAGTTCTTTTTTCCTTATGGCTACGGCTTTCACCGTCACAATTTCAACAAGCAGGCCACACATGCGTAGATGCGCATATTTCCATGTTGGTATGTACTGTATCGCGGAGCTCGGTTGACCACTTCCGTCGGTCCCACAGCCCAGACAGACGTTCGAAAGCACTGTCCCAGAACACATGTGGATCAACTCAGCGCACGGTAGCTGCCGCGCTCCCCTGCTCTCGGGCGGGGGACAGCGCAGGCGGGGACGCCGACTCCCCTGCCCCGCGCGTGTCGAAAAGCGAGGACGCTAGTCCGGGGTGACCGCGATGCGCTCGCGGAGCAGGGTCGCGGTGGCCGCGTCGGCCGGGAAGAACGCCTCGATGGCCAATTCGGCGACGGTGACGTTCATGGGTGTGCCGAATACCGTTGTGACACTGATGAAGGCGAGTTCGCGGTCGTCCAGGCGCAGGCGCAGGGGCACGACGGCCTGATCGGGTTCGGGCAGCCCGGGGGCCTGTTCGCCGCCCGGATAGGAGCGCAGTTCCGCGAGCAGGGCGATCAGATCGGGTGCGCCGCTCGCGTCGATCTGGCGTTGCAGTCGTTCGAAGAGGTGGCCGCGCCACTCGGGCAGGTTGATGATGCGGGGGGCGAGGCCGTCGGGGTGCAGGCTCAGGCGCAGCGCGTTGACCGGTGCGGCCAGCAGGGCCGGGTCCACGCCGTCGAGGAACAGGGCGATGCCGGCGTTGGCGTCGACCATGTTCCAGGCCGAGTCGACCGCGAGGGCCGGGTGCGGTTCGTGACCGGCCAGGATCTGGCGTACGGCGGTGCGTACGGGGGCCATGGCGGGGGCGTCGAGTTCGGGTTCGGCGTAGACCGGTGCGTAGCCGGCCGCGAGCAGCATGCGATTGCGTTCGCGCAGGGGTATTTCCAGCTCGTCGGACAGGTGCAGGATCATCTGCCGGCTCGGGGTGGAGCGCCCGGTCTCGATGAAGCTGAGGTGCCGGGTGGAGGTCTCGGCACGGCCCGCGAGCTCGAGCTGGCTGAGCCTGCGGGTGACTCGCCAATGCCGGAGCAGATCACCTGCGGATTGTGTACGCATGCCCCGATCGTACGAATTGCCGGAGCGCGCAACCATTACCCGCCGGGTAATGGAGTGGCCGGTGAGTGTGATCGGCTAGGGCTTCCCCGAACGGGCGCCCCACGTCATCGTGATCACGCGTGTCGGCCGACTCTCCCCCGAGAAGCAGGCCGATACCCCGATGGGCTCCGCGCCACGCGGTCCCGAGAGGTCAGGGTCGCGTTGTACCCGGACAGGCGCGCTACGAGGCCGGAGGTGATTGTGCGACGGGTTATCTCAGCTGCCGGAGAGTTGCGGCGGCCGGTTCGGGTGCGCGGCCGCCGCGGCCGGGTCAGAGCTGTTTGATGACGCGGGCCGGATTGCCCGCGGCGAAGACCTTCTCCGGGAGGTCGCGGGTGACGACGCTGCCCGCGCCGACCACGGTGTTCGCGCCGATGGTCACGCCCGGGCAGACGATCACTCCCCCGCCGAGCCAGACGTTGTCGCCGATGGTGATGGGTGCGGCGGTTTCCCAGCGTTGGCGGCGCAGCTCGTGGTCGGCCATGGGGTGCAGGGCGGTCAGGAGCTGGGCGCGGGGGCCGATGGAGACGTCGTTGCCGATGGTGACGGGCGCGCAGTCCATGATGATGGCGTCGTAGTTGAGGAAGCTGTTGTCGCCCAGGCGGATCAGGTGTCCGTAGTCGCATTGGAAGCGCGGCATGATCCAGGATCCCGCGCCGATCGCGCCGAGCAGGTCGGTGAGGATGCCGTGGCGCTGCTGGTCCTCCCCCGCGCCCGTGGCGTTGAACTTGTCGAGTAGTTCCTGGCAGCGGCGGCGTTCGGCGACGAGTTCGGGGTCGTTGTCGCGATAGAGCTCGCCGCGCAGCATGCGGTCCTTGTGTTCTCCCACTCCGCCCATAGTGCTCGAGGGCGCGGCGGGGCGCATCGGGCGAGGTTGTGGGATCGAGACGCTCGGCTGCGGTCACGGGCTCCGGGACGGCGGTACGGTCGGAGTCGGCAGGGCTGTTTTCACGCTGTTCCCGGACGCACGAAGGTGGCGGACATGGCAGAGGCGAGCACGGTTCAGGAGTACATCGCGCAGTTCCCGCCCGAGGTCCGGGAGGTGCTGGACAAGGTGCGCGAGACCGTGCACGCGGCGGTGCCGGGCGGGGTCGACGCGATCAGCTATCAGATTCCGGCGGTGAAGCTGGACGGCAAGGTCGTGGTGTTCTATGCCGGGTGGGCCAAGCATGTGAGCGTGTATCCGGTGCCCGAGGGTGATGCCGCGTTCGAGGCGGCGATCGCGCCGTATCGGGCGGGTAAGGGGACGTTGAAGTTCGTGCTGGGCAAGCCGATTCCGTACGACCTGATCGGGCGGGTGGCCGCGCAGCTGGCGGAGCGGCGCGGCACCCGCTGAGCCCGGGTTAGTTGCGGGCGGCCGAGCGGGACAGGTTCCAGCCCTGCCAGGTGTCGTCGTGGAGACGGTCGCGGATGGCTTTTTCGACGCGGTCGCGGTCGGCATCGGGCAGTCGGTCCAGGGCGGGCAGGATGTCGGGCGACAGGTCGCTGAGGTAGTAGAGGTCGATGCGTTTGCCGTGGGCCGCGCGGTCGACGTTGCGTTCGGCGATGAGCAGTTCGGGGTTGATCGCCGCGAGGGTGAGCAGGGTCGCGGCGGCGGCGCCGATGGCCGCGCGGGGCACCCAGTCGCGGCGCAGTTTCACCAGCGATGCCAGGACCATGAGGTAGACGAGTCCGATCCAGAGCTCGAGGACTTCGACCAGCAGGCGCAGGATGGTGAATCCGTAGGCCTCCTGATACACCCACATGCGGTGCAGGGCCGAGGCGACGATGACCAGGGTCAGGACGCTGACCGCGCCGACGGCCAGGCGCAGCCAGAGGCGGTCGGCGGTGGATTCCTGTGCGGCGGTGCGCTGGACGATCGCGATGACCGCGAGGGTGAGCATGCTGACGATGGAGAGCTGCCAGAAGCCGGTGCGGGCGTATTCGGCGTAGGTGAGTCCGCCGTTGCTCATGACGTAGGCGTCGCCGCCGAACATCGCGGCCAGGCGTGAGGCGAGGAACAGGGCGAACAGCAGGGTGAGCGCGCCCATGGGCAGGCCCCATTCGAGCCGGGAGAAACGGCGCCGGGTCTGCTGTCCCCGGATGTTGTTGACGCCGAAGAAGGTGGAGTACGCGCCCTCGGGGGCGTCGGCGGCGGCCGGGGGCGGGCCGGCGAGCAGGTAGAGCGCGCCGGCCGCGCACAGCGCGACGACGAGGAACACGAAGACCCAGCGAACCAATTCGTCCACCGCGAGCGAGGGCAGCAGATCTTCGACCCAGCGGGCGAAGACGGCGTCCGCGCCCGCGAGCAGCGGTACGAAGATCAGGAGCAGGACCGTGGTCGCCGCCAGCGACCACCACACGCGCTGGGTCGAGGATCCGGTCCGCCCGCGCACGGCGCGCATGCCCCGGTACACCCACGGGATGGACCCGATTGCCTGCATGGGCACGGCGCAGACGTCGTAGACGAATCCGTAGATCGAGCGTCGCGACACCACGGCCAGCGAGGCGGCGACGACCGCGGCGAGGAAGCACAGTACGAACAGCCACTCGGCCGCGCGCACGGCGCCGACCGCGAGTAGCCCGATGGCCAGCGCGACCCACCAGACCCGGCCGATGGTGACCGAGCGCTGTGATCCCGGAGTGCCGAACAGCCTGGTCCATGCGGTGTCGCCGGCGGGCTTGTCGAGCCGCGCGTCGGCAGGGTTCGCGGTTGCCGTGGTGGATGAGGCGGGCGGTGGTGGAGGGGTGATACCCGGCGGTGTCGATGCGCGGGTGCTCGCCGGCACCGGCTCGGCGGGTGCCGCCGGTGCGGTCGGGGCGGCGGCGATCTGCCCGGCAGCGTCCGGTTCGTCGTTCGTTCCCGAGTCGGCGGGAGGGTCGATGTGTGCTTCGGCACGCGCCTGCGGCGAGGTCGCCGGGTCGATCGGCCGGTTGGGGGGTGTGGTCTCGACGGACCGGTTCGCGGCATCGGTGTCGCGCGAGATGGACGTGCTGAATAATTGTCCCGCAATCGGTTTCGCTTCGATCGCGGGCCCGGCGTGCTCATTGCCGGACTTGGGCCGATCGCCGGTCGTCGCGGTGTCCGGGCCGGTCTCGGGCCGATCGTCGCGTGTGGCCGGGTCGGTGGGCGGCGCGTCCGGAGCGTCCGAGGCGTCCGGGGCGTCCGCGCGGCGGCGGGCGGTGGTGTCCACCGCGTAGACGGCGCCCGCGGTGGCCAGACCCGCGAGCAGCCAGCCGATGCCGGGGCGGTCCAGGGGAATCAGGACCGCGCCGGCGAGGCCGCTGATCGCGATGGCGGGCAGGGTGCCCTTGGCCATGGGGATCCGGGTGGATTTGGGGACCGGGCGTACCGGGAGGCCCGGCATATGGGCGATGGGCCGCATGGGTTCGGCACCGGCCGAGAGGTTTCCGCCGTTGAGGCCGAGGGTGGTCAGCCACTGCGGCGCCACCGGGGCGGCGGCGCCGGGCAGGCCGGGAGCGCCCCAGCCGACGGCGCCCGGGGGCATCGTCCCGGCGTCGGGTCGCCACCACTCCCCCTGTGCGCCTGCGAGATTCCCGATCGGGCCGGCGGGCGGGGCGGGCCCCCCGCCCCCGGCGCCCCCCCGAACCGGGGGGGGGGGGGGCCCCGCCCGGGGGGAAGAGGGGAAAAGCGGAAGGGGGGGGGGCGCACAGAAAGGGAGAGC
>NZ_JBEXUS010000202.1:0-6291 GCF_040614455.1 Nocardia sp. NPDC005978 | reverse complement strand
CCCCGCGGCTCTTCCTTCCCCCGCGCGCTCTAACCCCGGCCTGGCCCGGTGCACGCGCGTGCACGGGACCTGTCCGGTCGAGACGACGCCGCCGCTCGGCGCCGGTATTCGACGACTCAGCCCAGCGCCGCGGCGAAGCCCGCTGCCAGCTCGGCGACCTGCTCCTCGGTGATGACGAAGGACGGCGAGATCTGTAGCGCGCCCTGACCGGCGGCGCGGCCCGAGATACCGTGCTCGCGCAGGGTTTTCACGAACGGCATCGCCTCGGCCGGATCGGCGAGCTGCACCGCGGCGACCGCGCCGAGCCCGCTGCGGACCTCGGCGACGCGCGGGTGCGCGGCCAGCGGCGAGAAGTGCTCGTGCAGCAGCGCTTCGAGGTTCTTGCTGGCGTCGAGCAGGTTCTCGCGCTCCATGATGTCGAGGTTGGCCATGGCGGCGGCCGCCGCGGCGGCGTGCCCGCCGTAGGTGTAGCCGTGCCGGAACCAGGTGCCGCCGGCGAAGAACGGCTCGGCCACGCGCGGGGCGATGAAGACCGCACCCATGGGGATGTAGCCGGAGGTCAGACCCTTGGCGGTGGTCATGAGGTCGGGCTGCAGGTCGAATCGCGAAGAGGCGAACCAGGATCCGCCGATGCGGCCGAAGCCGGTGACGACCTCGTCGGCGACGAAGAGGATGTCGTTCTCGCGGCAGATGCGGCGCACCTCGGTGAGGTAGTTGTCCGGCGGCAGGTAGACCCCGCCCGCGCCGATGATCGGCTCGGCGAAGAAGGCCGCGATGCGGTCCGCGCCGACCTCCTCGATGAGCGCGAGCAGCGCCTTGGGGTCGTCCCAGGAGATGGTGCGGGCGTCGGGCATGAACTCGCCGTAGCCCTCGTGGTTGACCGGGATACCGGCCAGCGAGGTGCCCGCCACGTGCATGCCGTGGTACGCCTTCTCACGGCCGACGATCAGCGTCTTTCCCGGCTGCCCCATGACGTTCCAGTAGCGCCGGGCGAGCTTGGCGGCGGTGTCGATGCCGTCCGAGCCGCCGGAGGTGAAGAAGATCTTGCTGCCCGGGACCGGGGCGATCGCGGCCAGGCGCTCGGCCAGATCGCGCAGCACCGGGGAGGCCAGGTCACCGAAGTTCGAGTAGTGCGCGATGTCGCCCAGCTGGGCCGCGACCGCGTCGGCGATCTCGCGGCGGCCGTGCCCGACATTGGTGAACCACAAACCGGCGGTGGCGTCGAGGTACCGGTTGCCCGCCTCGTCCCAGATCTGGGCGCCCTCGCCGCGCGCCACCACGAACGCCCCGCCACTCTCGACCGCGCCCATATCGGCGAAGCCATGCCACAGCGAACCCATCCCGCACCTCCGTACACCGACAACGGCCGCCCCTCGCCGGACGAGCCGAACCACCCCACCATCACACCACTGCGACCGTGAGCAGCGTGAACTACCCCCGTACATACCGGTCGGCCGGTCTTGGATCACGCGGAAGCGGCGGCCACCAACATGAACGCGGTACCCAGATCCATCACCACGTGCGGCAGCACCACCGCCGGCCCCGCCGCGCCCACCGGATGCGGAAACATATGGCGCAGTATGCCTCTGGCGGCGGGCACCGACATGATCACCGCGTCCGCGACGAACAGCCCCGCCAGCGCGAGCATGGGCGCGGGCGCCGGCCCGCCCCCGGAGTGATGACCGCCCGTGTGCCCGCTCATGGCGTAAAGCATGGCCGCGGCCGCCACCACGTGATAGGCGAAGGCGGTGACGCCGGCGCCGGGCAGCACCTCGCTCCCCGCCGGCTCCCCCGCCCGCCATCTCGCGACGCGCGCGAGCAGCAGGCAGGCGTAGACCACAGTCATGGCGGTGAGCACGCCGTTGAGCGCGCGCGGATCCGCCGCCGGGAAGACCAGCATGGCGAGCATCACCAGGCACATGAGCAGGTGCGCGGCATCGGATTCGCGGTCGACCGCTCCACCGTCGCCGGACCCCGGCGCTTGACCGCCACCGGTCCCCGGCGCGGCGCGGCCGGCGAGTTCGGCGGCAACCGGGCGCACCGCCGACAACCGCGCCAGCACGATCAGCGCCGCGACGGTGAACGCGAGCACCGCCGCCCACCGCAGCGCACCGTACTGCTGCACGAATTCCGCCACAGCCCACCACCTCCCACCGCAGCAACAGGCCGATTCCATGCTCGCACCGCGAGCGGTCCAGGATCCCCGTTTCGCGGCAACCGCGAGGTACGCGTGGCGAAAACGCTTCCGGCGCCGCCCGATAACGAGAAGCCCGCTCGCCGAGCCACGGTGCGCCGATGATCACTCTCCTGCCCGTGTCGCCCGGGACTTACGCTAAGCTTCAGTCTTGTTGAAGGATGCGGCGCGTTCGAATCCGCCTGGAGCACAAGACGAAAGGCTCACCATGAGCGACGAAGGGGTCACGTTCATCAACGCGATCGAACTGCCCGCCGATCAGGTGGACGCGTTCATCGAACAGTGGCGTGAACGCGCCGCGCTGATGCGCACCGCACCCGGTTTCCGCGACGTCCGCCTGCACCGATCGCTGTTGCCGGACACTCGATTCCAACTCGTCAACGTCGCGCACTGGGACAGCGCCGAGGCATGCCGGGCCGCGGGCATGAACCCGGCGGTGGTGGCATCGGTCGACCGGGCCCGTCAGGTCGCCAGCGCCAATCCGGGCCTGTACGAGGTGGTCGCCGCGTTCGAGTAGAACAATTACTCGAACAAACGTTCTACTCGAGGTATCGTTCCGGGCCATGCCGGAACTCTCACGCCGCGACTGGGCGACCATGAACCTGGAGCAGGTTCGCAGGCAGCTGCTGGACGCGGCGGCGTTCGGCAAGTGGCTCACACCCGAGCAGCTCGAGAACGCGGCGGGCAAGATCGGCGAGGGGTTGAAGGTCTTCCTCGCCGAGACGCACGATCGCGGATAGCGCTGGGCGCCAGGGGGTTCGGCGCGACCGAACCGTACCGAGCACGAACCCTCCGGTCGGTCCCCCGCTCCAGAACCATCGAACGCCGATCGCCCGGTGCGCACGGCGGATCGGATGTGCCGCGAGCAGACCGATCAGTATCGATAGCCTGGGCGCATGCGGATTGTGGTGGACGATCTGTCCGGTCCCGAGGTGATCGGGCTGCTCGAGGAGCATGTGGCCGAGATGGCCGCCAACTCCCCAGAGGACAGCATGCACGCGCTGGACGTGGCTGCCCTGCGCAAGCCGGAATTCACCGTCTGGTCCGTGTGGGAGGGCGACGAGCTGATCGGGTGCGGCGCGCTGAAAGAGCTCGACCCCGAGCACGGGGAGATCAAATCGATGCGCCTGACCGACGCGTGGCAGGGCCGGGGCGTGGCCTCACGACTGCTGCTGCACATTCTCGAACAGGCCCGTGAACGCGGCTATCACCGGCTGAGCCTGGAAACCGGGTCGAGTGAGTTCTACGCCCCGGCGGTGCGACTGTACGAACGGCACGGCTTCCGCGCGTGCGGGCCCTTCGCCGACTACGCCGAGGACCCGCACAGCGTCTTCATGACGCGCGCGCCTCTCTGAAGAACTTGCCGACGAAGCCGTTCGCCACCGCGACCCCCAGCGCGAGGATCACGAAGAACACCACCATGAGCGCGAGACCGCCGGACATCGCGAGGTAGCCCCGCTCCCGGGGATCGATGAACGGGTAGGGATACCAGTCCACGATGGGACCGCGGATCAGGGTGTACACGCCGTAGACGATCGGAAACACGAGCCAGTTGCCGATCAGGCGCGCGCTCAGCGTGATGGCCGCGGGCACCAGCAGCCAGTCGATCAGCAGGACGAGAGGCATGATGCGGTGCAGATAGGTGTTGAGCCACTGCTCCTGCAACTGCACGTCGATGTCGGCCAGCAGCAGCGCGTAGACGATGCCGGTGATGACCAGGTACAGCGTCGCCGCGCCGCGCACCACCTGCCAGCGCCGGTCCCCCGGATCGCGCAGCGCACCGACCAGCAGCACGACCACGCCGATCACGTTGGACAGGATCGTGAAGTAGCTGAAGTAGTTCGCGACCGAGTAGGCGGGATCGTCCATACCCTTGATCGGGCCGTACGCGAGCGCGAAGACGCCGAACGCCCCGAACCCCAGGCGCAGTAGTCGGATCCAGAGCGGTGTCCCGGCCGCGTTGCTCATCGCCTGATCGTCGCACGGTACGGGGCAGAAACGCGGACGATACGCCGATACAGCACACTTCGGGCAATCACATTCGAGCCGAAACGCCCCACCGCGCCGACCGGGCCCGGCGCGGACTTCGCTAGGCTTGACGACGCAATGACCAGGACCGCCGCCACCGTTCGCGAGCTTCGATCCCGCCTGGCCGACCTCTCGATCCGCGACGAGCATCGTTTGCGCCGTCGCCTCGACAAGGCCCGCGGCGGCGACCTCACCGAACTCGAAACCGAGATAGACGCCGCCGCTCGGCGCGTCGACACCCGTCGCGCCGCCGTACCCGAGATCAGGTACCCCGAGCAGCTACCCGTCTCCGCGCGCCGCGACGACATCGCCGCCGCCATCGCCGCCAACCAGGTGGTCATCGTGGCCGGCGAGACCGGCTCCGGAAAGACCACCCAGCTACCCAAGATCTGCCTGGAACTCGGGCGGGGGGTGCGCGGCACCATCGGGCACACCCAACCGCGACGACTGGCCGCGCGCACGGTGGCAGAGCGAATCGCCGAGGAGCTGAACACCGAACTCGGCGACGTGGTCGGCTACACCGTCCGATTCACCGATCAGGCCTCGGACCGGACCCTGGTCAAGCTCATGACCGACGGCATCCTGCTCGCCGAGATCCAGCGCGACCGGCTGCTGCGCCGCTACGACACGATCATCATCGACGAGGCGCACGAACGCAGCCTCAACATCGACTTCCTGATGGGCTATCTCAAGCAGCTGCTGCCCAAGCGGCCCGATCTCAAGCTCGTCATCACCTCGGCCACCATCGACCCGGAGCTGTTCGCCCGGCACTTCAGCGACGAGAACGGCACGCCCGCACCGATTGTCGAGGTGTCGGGCCGCTCGTACCCGGTGGAGATCCGCTACCAGCCGCTGTCGCTGGAGATTCCGCTCACCTCCGACGATCCCGACGACGACAACACCGAGGTGGTCGACCGCGATCCCACCGACGCCATCGGCGACGCGGTGCGCGAACTGCTCGCCGAGGGTGACGGCGACATCCTGGTCTTCCTGTCCGGCGAGCGCGAGATTCGCGACACCGCCGACACCCTGCGCGACATGCGCCTGCCGCGCACCGAGATCCTGCCGCTGTACGCCCGGCTCTCCGCGGCCGAGCAGCACCGGGTCTTCAGCGCGCACACCGGTCGCCGGGTCGTGCTGGCCACCAACGTGGCCGAGACCTCGCTGACCGTCCCCGGTATTCGATACGTCATCGATCCCGGCACCGCGCGAATCTCCCGCTACTCCCTGCGCACCAAGGTGCAGCGCCTGCCCATCGAACCGATCTCGCAGGCCTCCGCGCGCCAGCGTTCGGGTCGCTGCGGCCGTGTCGCCGACGGCATCGCCATTCGCCTCTACTCCGAGGACGACTTCGAATCCCGGCCGCAGTTCACCGAACCCGAGATCCTGCGCACCAATCTGGCGGCGGTCATCCTGCAGATGACCGCGCTCGGACTCGGCGACATCGAGAGCTTCCCGTTCGTGGAAGCCCCCGACGGCCGCGCCATCCGCGACGGCATCGCCCTGCTCGAGGAACTCGGCGCGCTGGCCCGGCGATCCGAGAACGCCACCGCCGCAGACGTTCCCGATACCGGGCTGGCCCTGACCGCCATCGGCCGCGAGATGGCCCAGCTGCCGGTGGACCCGCGCATGGCGCGAATGCTGGTCGAGGCGCACAACACCGGCTGCCTGCCCGAGGTCCTGAAGATCGTGGCGGCGCTGTCCATTCAGGATGTGCGCGAGCGGCCGGTCGAATTCCAGCAGGCCGCCGACACCAAACACGCCCGGTTCCATGTCGAGGGCTCGGACTTCCTGTCCTACCTGATGCTCTGGGACTACCTGTCCGAACAGCGGAAATCGCTGTCCTCCAATCAGTTCCGGCGGATGTGCCGCGACGAGTTCCTGCACTACCTGCGTATTCGCGAATGGCAGGACCTGCACGGGCAGCTGCGGACCATCACGCGCGGACTGGGCTGGTCCGCCGAATCCGGTAGCTCCGGCGGGGATTCGCACGAGGACCGCGGCGGGGAGAACGCCGGTGGCGCGGCGCGATCGGACGCCGGTCGCCGCGGCGCGGCCGACGGGACGCG
>NZ_JBEXUS010000201.1:0-6467 GCF_040614455.1 Nocardia sp. NPDC005978 | reverse complement strand
GCCACCGGAAAATCGGTGGCACGCCGCCGCGGGTGAGTCCGGCGCTATCGCGCGGTGACGCTCAGCGCGGGTCGTTTCGATCCGGGGTCTCGAACGGCACCACCGGATCGCGCGGGCCGGGGCCCTGCGCGTTGCCGAGCTGCACGCCCGGCGTGCCGTACGGCCCGTAGCTGATGTCGGAGCCGAAAGCCCCGGGGGCCAGGATGTTCGGCTCCGGGCGCGGGTGCACGAACGGCAGCTCCAGGCCCGAGCCCAGGTCGTCCGAGGTGCTCAGCGCGGCCAGGAACAACACCACCAGCACGGTGACCAGCGGCTGCACGATGAGCGCGGGCCAGCCCTCCACGGTCGGGGCGAACTCGACGATGGTGTGCACCGCCGGATTGTCCGGGCGCGGATGCCGCGCTTCGGCCAGCGCCTCCCCGACCAGCCGCATGACCACCGCGCCCGCCAGGGACCCGCCGAGCAGGCCCAGCAGCAGGATCGGGCCGCGCACCCGCCGCCAGCGCCAGGCGGCGGCGGTGCTCAGGAAGGCGGTGGCCAGCCCGAGCAGCACGAAGATCGCGACGCTGTCGAACCGGTGCAGGCTCTCCCCCGTCAGGGCCGCGCCGCGATCGGGTTCGATCACCCACAGCTCCTCGGCCGGAGCCAGGTACGCCCACAGCACACCCGCGAGCCCGCTCACCACCACCAGGGCGCCGAACACCACCGCCGCCGCGCGCACTTCGCGCGCCAGCATCGCGGAGGAGTCCGCCGACGGCCCGGCGGCGGTGAATGTGGTTGCCACTAGCGGCGTTCCAGGCTGCTCGAATCGAGCACCCCGTGCCGGGAGCACTTGGCCCACCAGCCGTCGGGGCTCACCTGCACGACCATGCGGCGGCCGCAGTGCTCACAGAACCGCGGCGGCTCCAAACCCAGGGCGGCGGCGGTGGGCATCGAATCCTCGAGGCCCGGCACCACGCGCTTGCCCGTGTAGGGGTTGTAGCGCTCCTCTATTTCCACGACCACCCCAATGATTTCTCAGTGTCTTTTTTATCGGCGTCGATGCCGGCCGTCGCGACGGAGTACGCCACGACCGAGCCGCGCCGCCGTCACCTGTACGGTACCGGCTGCGCAGGCGAATTCGGCGTCAGAGCGTCTCGTTGAGCGCCTTGATCGGCATCTTGAGCTCGCCGAGCAGATCGAGGTCGGCTTCGGCGGGGCGGCCCAGGGTGGTCAGGTAGTTGCCGACGATGACGGCGTTGATGCCGCCGAGGATGCCCTGCTTGGCGCCCAGGTCGCCGAGGGTGATCTCGCGGCCGCCGGCGAAGCGCAGCATGGTGCGCGGCAGCGCGAGGCGGAAGGCGGCCACGGCGCGCAGGGCGTCGGCGGCCGGGAGCACCTCGAGGTCGCCGAACGGCGTGCCGGGGCGCGGGTTCAGGAAGTTCAGCGGCACCTCGTCGGGCTCGAGTTCGGCCAGCTGCGAAGCGAATTCGGCGCGCTGCTCGAGCGACTCGCCCATGCCGAGGATGCCGCCGGAGCAGACCTCCATACCGGCCTCGCGCACCATGCGCAGGGTCTCGTAGCGCTCCTCGTAGGAGTGCGTGGTGACCACCTTCGGGAAGTGTGACTTGGCGGTCTCGAGGTTGTGGTTGTAGCGGTGCACGCCCATGGCCGAGAGCTGGTCGACCTGCGCCTGATTCAGCATGCCGAGCGAGCAGGCGACCTGGATGTCGACCTCGTTGCGGATGGCCTCCACGCCGGCGGCGACCTGCGCCATCAGGCGCTCGTCCGGGCCGCGCACGGCGGCGACGATGCAGAACTCGGTCGCGCCGGACTTGGCGGTCTGCTTGGCGGCCTCGACCAGGCTCGGGATGTCGAGCCAGGCCGCGCGCACGGGCGACTGGAAAAGGCCGGACTGCGAACAGAAGTGGCAGTCCTCGGGGCAGCCGCCGGTCTTGAGGGAGATGATGCCCTCGACCTCGACCTCGGGGCCACAGTGCTTCATGCGCACCTCGTGCGCCAGGCTCAGGGTCTCCTCGAGCCGGTCGTCGCCGAGCTGCAGGACACGCAGCGTCTGCTCCTGGGTGAGTCCGATGCCGCGCTCGAGCACCTGCTCGCGGGCGATGGCGAGGATGTCCTCACCGGCCGCGGTGTCGGCCTCGGTACGGACGGCTGCCTGGGTCATGCGCGCGAATCCCTTCGTCCGGCCGATGTGGCCGACCAACTTGAACGGTGTTCAGGGTAGGCTAGCAGTCCGCAGAGTGAGCCGGAACACGAAGGGGCAAGGTTTCAGTGCAACTGCACCGCACGGACGTGGTCGACGGGGCCATCGCCATCCTCGACCAGTACGGGCTCGCCGACCTGACCATGCGGCGGCTCGCGGGCTCGCTGCACGTGCAGCCCGGGGCGCTGTACTGGCACTTCCCCAACAAACAGGCGCTGCTCGGCGCGGTCGCGGACCGGGTGCTCGCGCCCATGGACGAGCCGGTGGAGACCACCGAATGGTCCGGGCAGATCACCGAACTGGCGCATCGGCTGCGCTCGTGCCTGCTCGCCTACCGCGACGGCGCGGAACTGGTCTCGGCCACCTACGCCTCCCGGCTGACCACCAGCAAGGGGCGGGAACGTATGGCGGGGGCGGCGATTCGCGCCGGCATGACCCGCGAGGAGGCCGAACTCGCGGCGTTCACGCTGCTGTACTACGTGCTCGGGCAGACCGTGGACGAGCAGTCCCGGATGCAGATGGACTCCGCGGGCGCGCTGGCCGAGGAGAGCTCGCCGCTGTACGACACCCCGGATGCCACCGCCCGCTTCGACTTCGGGCTGCAGCTGTTCATCAGCGGCGTACGTCACCTGCTGGGTTCGCGCGTGCGCTGAGCGTCCGGCGTGACCGGCGCCGCCGCCGCGTCCCGCTGCACCCGGTGCACGAACGGCACGATCTGGTGCTCGATCACGTCGTTGTATTCCTCGGGCTGCTGAATCGGGTTGGCGTGCCGGGTTTTCCGGGTGGTGACCACGAGCAGGGTGCCGTTCACGCCGCCGGCGTGCTCGATCAGCACGCGGTGCGAGTACTCGACGTCGACGATCGGATCGCGGGAGGCCGCGCGCGGGCGGATGAACACGATGGCCGGACGCTGTTCGCCCGGAACGGGTTCGGTCAGGGTGCGCAGGTCGTCGATCGCGCCGCCCGCGACGATGGCCCGGAACTGCGCCTCGATGAGGCCGTTGCTGGCGGTGTCGGTCTCGAGGATCTTGTCGTGCAGGACCTCGTCCAGCACCTTGCCGAGCCGATCGAAGCGGATGCCGTAGCGGCCGCCGCCGGTGAAACGTTCGTGGCGGGCATAGGTTTCCACGGCGAAGCGCAGCAGGCGGCTCTCGCGAGCGCCGGGGATCCAGCCGGTCCAGCGGGCCAGGTTCTCGCCCTGGCTGCGACTCTCCGCGCGCACGGCGTGCAGATCCACCGGTGTGCAGTCCAGGATGACCGCCAGGACGCGGTGCTCGCTCTCGGTGTAGATGTGCTCGGCGACCTCGAGCGCGATGACCCCGCCCATGCTGTGCCCGGTCAGGACGACGTTGGGCACGTGGGCGGCGTCGGTGACCTTGACGATGAGATCTGCGATGACCTTGGTGTCGATACCGCTGTTGTCGTAGCGCACCGCCCACACCGATCCGAGCCCGGCGAGCGAGGGTAGCGCCCGCGCGGTGTCGGTGGCGTCCAGCACGCCCAGCCCGACCAGGTCGAAGACGGCGGTGTCGGCCACCCGCGGGTTCGACGGCCCCGAAATGGGGATGACCGCCGGTTCGGTGTGCGCGAGCCGCACCCGTTCCGGGGTCACGTCCAGCCACCAGTACTGCGCGAATATCCCCAGCAGCACCAGCGGAATCAGGCTCAGCCGCAACCCGATCCGGGCCCGCCGCCCCCACCCCCGCCCCAGCCTGGTTTCGCGCAGCCGGGCCCGGCGCCGAGCGTCGTCGTACTCGGCGCGCGTGGACGGGTGTGGATATCCCGGCAGCGCCATACCAATCCACAGTAGGCACGCCCCCGCCGCCCGCGCACCCACCGGCAGCGCCCGGGCAGCGAAAAGCCCACGTCACTCCCGAAGGCGACAAATCTCACCACCCGGCGGCCACGCATCCGGACCGGCGGCCGCGGCACGCCCCGGTTGGCATTCCGCTAAATATGACCGGGCTCGAACAGCCGAGCCCTACCGACCGCAGCGCCGATCGCCGCGGCAAGGCGGAACGTCCACGGGTGACCCCCGCTCATCGGATTCGAGCCCAGCCATCCGATATCGCCCGCGGCAACCCCTCCTGGCCGGAACGGTTCGAACACCGAGCGGTCGATCGTGGAACGACCAGAAAGTGGTGCGTCACGGACGATTCGGTCCAAGCGCGGCGAGTTTTGTGCGATGCGGGGGCGAGTGGAATGTGCCGAATTACGCGCTAGGCAGGGGTGGTGCGGTGGTTACGCGTTATTCGGGGGTGGTGCGGTGGCCGTCGGCTCGGGAGTGGACATGTCGGTCTCGGGTCGGATCGGCGGTGGGGCGACGGGCACGGACGCCCGGATCGAGGCGGGACTCGTGGGCCGCGGGAGTTCCGGATCGGGGGCGATAGCGGTGAGCGGCGGCACCATACGCGGGTCCGTGCCGGGTGCGGGTCCAAGCGCGGCCGTCGGGTCGGGGGTGGTGACGGACGCGGAGCTTACCGCCGCCGCCGGGTCGGTGGGCGCGGATGCGTGCACGACCGTGATCACGTCGGCGGGGGGCGCCGCGGCCAGGGTGGCGAATTCCTCCGGGGTGGGGGTGTTCTCGGTCAGGGTGGCGAGTTTCGCCAGGGCCCGGCGGAAGCCGACGGCGGTGTCGGCCGTCGCGAGGGCGGCGGGCAGGTTGTCCTGGCGGACCGTCACGCGGGTGCCGCCGGGGGCGTCGGAGAGGGTGTAGGTGAGGGTCGTTTCGCCTTGGAGAGCGGGGTGATCGGTTTCGAAGCGCAGGGTTTGGACCACCTCGGTGTTCGGGACGAGGCGGGTGAAGCGGCCGTGGAAGGTGTCCGTGCGGTAGCGATCCGCGTCGATCGGGTGGGGATGGGTCAGCGAGATTCGGAAGCGACCGCCCACCCGGGGCTCGAACTCGTGGACGCGGCCGGTCATGCCGTCGGGCACCATCCAGGTGCGAACCGAGCGCGCATCCAGCAGGGCGCGAAAGACGTTCGGGCGGGGTGCGCCCACGAACCACTCGACACGGGTGGAGGTCACGGCGTCACCCTACGCCCGAGCGGTCGCTCCGGAGGGGACTTGGAGTGGAGTGTTCGCAGGTCAGAAGTGGTGCGGTGGTGGCTATTCTGCGGGCCGCAGGTACGTATTCGCCCATTGCGGGTCGAACCAGGCGGGGGCGGCGGCGGTGAACTCGGCCCGCGACCACGCACCCGATCCGGCGGGCAGCACGCCGGCGATCTCGTGCCCGGTGACCGCCGGCAGATCGGTGCGATTGCACTCGGACGCCAGATCCGGGATCTCCGGCCACGATCCGATGACCAGACCCGCGCACCGCACCCCCGCGGAACGCAGCGTGCGCGTGGTCAATTCGGTGTGATTGAGCGTGCCGAGCCCGGCGGCGGCCACCACCAGCACCGGCGCGCCGAGTTTCTGCGCCAGATCCAGCAGGGTGAATTCGCCCATGCGCACGAGCAGTCCGCCCGCACCCTCGACGAGGGTGAGATCGGCGTCGGCGCACGCCTCGATGGCGGCGGCCGTCTCGGCGAGGGTGAGCAGCGGCTGCCCGCAGCGCCGCGCGGCGGTGTCGGGCGCGAGGGGATCCGGGTAGCGCGCCAGTTCCACGGTGCGGGTGACCCCGCTGAGCCGGGTGATCTCGGCCAGATCGCCGGGTTCGCCGGGGGCGATACCGGTTTGGGCGGGTTTGACGACCGCCACTTCGGCCCCGCCGGCCCGCGCGGTGGCGGCCAGGGCCGCGGTGACGATCGTCTTGCCGACATCGGTCGAGGTGCCGGTTACGAAGAGCAGGCTCACGCGGGGATCGCTTTCATCGTCGGATACCGGAATCGTCGCGCACCGGGCACGACAGCGGGACACGGCCGTCGGCGGGCCGCACGGGTTCGCGCGGAACCGCTTCGGCCGACCGCACATCCGCCGATTCGGGAGTGCTCACGCGGGAACGGACGTGCGGGCGCGGGCCGCGGCCAGGACCTCGGTCAATACCGTGGCGATGGTGGCCAGTTCCGGTTCGGTGAGGTTGGCGCGGGCGGTCAGGCGCAGGCGCGAGGTGCCCTCGGGGACAGACGGCGGGCGGAAGCAGCCGACGCTCAGGCCGCGGGCCCGGCAGGCCTGGGCCGCGTCGTAGGCGACCTGGGCTTCGCCGAGCACCACCGAGACAACGGCCGAATCAGGTTGCGGGACACCGGCGATGCGGGCCAGATCGTCGGCCCGGGCCAGCACGCGCCCGGCCATCTCCGGATCCGCGCGCAGCACGCGCAGG
>NZ_JBEXUS010000200.1:0-6688 GCF_040614455.1 Nocardia sp. NPDC005978 | reverse complement strand
CCAGTCGCCGCGGGCGGGCGCGAGCCGCTAGCGCCCGTACAGCTCGACGAACTTGTCGAGCGATCGCTCCACGTCACCGCGTAGCGCCCGCGCCACCGCGGATCCGATCGGCCCGAACAGCGGCGCGCCGCCGAGCTCGAAATTGGCGGTGACATCGGACCCGGTGCGCGAGGGTTTGACGCTCAGCTCGATGCCGAACTTGGTGCCCCCGATCCCGGCGCCGGTCAGTACCAGGCGGTTCGGCGGTTCGGCGGTCTTGACCGTCCAGGTGACGCGATTGCGGAAGCCCTTCACGGTGGCGACGCCGACCAGTTTGGTGCCGGGCGTCAACTCCTCGGGGACCGGTCCGCGCCAGCCCTCGTGCAGGGTCAGCCACTTGTCCAGCTCGGCCAGGTCGGAGGCGTGCGCCCAGGCCTGGTCGGGCGGGATCGGGACATCTACGGAAACCTTCAGTTTGGCCACGGACCAGATGGTATCTGTTACAAGTCGTATCTATTAACCTGGACAGCGGTTACGCGCGTCACTCGCACTTGCCGGTCCCGGCGTCGCGCGCGCCGTCGAGGGAAGCCTGCCGCTGTTCCTCGGTGAAGACCTGCCAGTCGGGCGTACCCGGGAAGTCCGCGAGCGCGTCCGCGACGGCCCGATCGACTCCGGCCTGCCCGGAGTCCCGGCGGATCGTCTCGAAACGCTCGCTGAACTTCTCGCAGGTCTCGCGGCGCAGCACCGCGGGCGCGATCCCGGACGGCACCGAAACCGAGCGCGTATTCTCCGGCGGCAAAAGGTTTTTCGAGGTTGTCAGCGACGCCGCCCCCTCGGTCGTCGACAGCGCCGACGGTGTCGCGCCGGAATCACCGCCGATGTAATCGCAGGCCGAAATCGTCAGGGCCGTCGCACACAGGCAGACGGCGATCAGGTGGCGGCGCATGGCTCCTCTTCCGGAACAATCGAATCGCTTCGCACGGGCCGGGTCGGTCCCGGTGTCGTGATACCCCGTAATCCGGCGAATATTGCGAGCAAAGTCCCGCGCACGAAACCTCACGGTTGGCCCGCTGCGCCGACTAGCCTGTCCGAAGGGTTTGCGCTCGATCGGTCGATTGAACGGTGCTTGGAAATGAATGGGGAGTTCTCGCTGGACGTGCCGCACACCTCCCGCGTCTATGACTACTTTCTCGGCGGCAAGGACAACTACGAGGCCGATCGGCGAGCCGCCCAGGAAATCTTGAAGGTGTGGCCCGACATCCGAATCGCGGCGCGGGTCAATCGCCAGTTCATGCACCGCAGTACGCGATACCTGGCCGAGGCGGGCATCAAGCAGTTCCTGGACATCGGCACCGGCATCCCCACCGAGCCGAATCTGCACCAGATCGCCCAGGAGACCGCGCCCGACGCGCGGGTGGTCTACGTCGACAACGATCGCCTGGTGCTGGCGCACGCCCGTGCCCTGATGGCGGACGGCGAATCGGGCGCGACCACCTACATCCACGGCGACGTCACCGACCCCGAATCCATCCTGCGCGCACCGGAACTCGTCGAGATGTTCGATATGTCCGAGCCGGTCGGGGTCAGCATGATCGCGCTGCTGCATTTCGTCGAGGACGACATCCAGCGCATAGTCCGGACCTTCATGAGCGCGCTGGCCCCCGGCTCGTTCCTCGTGATCTGCACCATCACAGCGGATTTCGCGCCCGAGCAGGTGGAGGCCGCGCAGGAGGTCTATCGGGTGCGCAAATTGCCCGCCCAGGTCCGCACCCACGCCGAGCTGTCGTCCTGGTTCGCCGAGCTGGAACTCGTCGAACCCGGTGTGGTGCCCCCGCACCGCTGGGGGCTGGAGCAGACCATGGATATCTCCGCGACCTTCGACCGCAAGGTCTCCTGCTACTGCGCGGTCGGCCGGAAACCCTGACCTATTCGGGCATCTCCAGCCCGGCGGCGAGCATCGGCCACGAGCGGTGGAACGCGTCCTGCCAGTAGCCCCACGAATGCGTGCCTGTTTCGCGGAAGTCGAAGGTGGCCGGAATCCGGAGCTCGTTCAGTTTCGACTGCAGATTGCGCGTGCACCAGTTGGTGGCCGCTTCGATGACCCCGCCGACGATCAGCTGGTTGGCGATGCCGACCTGGGTCTTGTTCATGGTGTAGGGACTGTCGATGACATCGTGCGGGCCGGGCATTCCCGTGCCCGTCGACACGAAAAGGCTGGTGCCGCGCAGACCTTCGGCGTTCACCACCGGATCGTTGGCAACCCAGGCGGGATCGCCGTCCGCGCCGTACAGGTTCTGGACGTCACCGCCGCCGTAGAGTTCGACGACCATCTTGACGAACTGCCTGCCCATCGGATCCGAGGTCTGCGCGCAGCCGCTGTATCCCGCCGCCGCCCGATAGAACCCGGGCTTGCGAATGACCATCTGCAGGATCGAGGTGGCGGTCATGGAATTGGCGGCGATGGCGTTGAGCCCGTTGGTGCCCAGCGCCGCGTCGATCAGCGGCGGCAGCTCGTCGAGGAAGAAGGTCTGCCATTTGTTCACCCCGAGGCTCGGGTCCTCGCGCAGCCAATCCGCGTAGTACGCGAACGCGCCGCCGATCGGCATGACGACGTTCACGTCCTTGGTCGCCAGGAAGTCGCCCACATCGGTGTTGTGCCACCAGGTCGCGAGATCGACGCCGCCGCCCGCGCCGTTCAGCAGGTAGAGGGTGGGCCGCGCGGTCGAGGCGTCCCGCGGCCGCTGCACCTTGACGGTGATCTTCTTGTCCATGGCCACGGAGAAGACCTGCAGGGTCAGATTGCGGCCGTCGATGGTGCCGGAGACGATTTTCGAACCGTTGGGCGCGGTCGGATCGGCCAGCAATTTGTGCGTCGCGATGATCGGGTCGGTGTCGTCCGCGAGGGCCGCGCCGCTGCCGAACGCGGTGGCCAGCGTGGCCGAGACGACCCCCGCGAGTGCCAGCGCCTTGATCCGGGTGATCGATCCGCGTCTCAATTCAAGCCCTTCGTTCTCCGCAGGCTCGTATCGAGGTCCCGCCCGGTCCCGCATCGCGGGAATCTTCGTGGACGTTACAAGCGGCGACGATTTCCGGATCAGCCGAGTCGCGCTGTGCCCGTTGCGAATCGGTGCATATTCGCTATATCGGAGTTTCGCCGGCCGCTACACCGTCGCCCAGGTGAGTACCGGTTTGACAATGTGCCCGGCGCGCTGATCGGCCAGCGCGCGGTCGATATCGGTATGCGGATAGGTGCGCACCAGGCGATCCAGCGGCAGACGTCCGGCGGCATGCAGCGCGAGCAGTTCCGGAATGAAGCGCGCGGGAATCGAATCCCCTTCCAGGCAGCCGTGAATCGACTTTCCGGACAGGACCAGGTCGCGGACGTCGATCGGCGGTATGCCCGCGCCGAGCCCGACCGCGGCCGCCGCGCCGCCGACCCCGAGCACGCCGACCGCGGTGGCCAGGACGTCGGGCCGGCCGGTGGTGTCCAGCGCGTGCGTCGCGCCGCCCGCGGTGAGTTCGCCGATCGCGGCGGACACATCGACCGTGCCCGGGTCGAGTGCGGCGACGGCGCCGAGTTCGAGCGCCGTGTCCCGGCGGGCGGCGGCGGTCTCGACCACGATGACCCGGGTGTCCGGCAGGGTCAGCGCGGCGAGCAGTCCGGCCAGGCCCACGGCGCCCGCACCGAAGATCACCAGCGTCGAATCGGGTTCCGGGCGAAGCACATTGAGTACGGCGCCCGCGCCCGTCTGGAACCCGCAGCCCAGCGGGGCGGCGACGGCGAGGTCGGTTCCGGGCGGCACCACGACGGTGTTGTCGGGCGTGCTCAGTGCGTACCCGGCGAGGCTGGATTGCCCGAAGAAGCCGTCCCGTACTGGTTTTCCCGCGGCTGTGACCCGCGGCGTCCGGTCCGGGCGGGCGCCGAACTGATTCAGCCGCACCGACTGCGCGCAGTAGGCGGGCCGCCCGAGCCGGCAGTTGCGGCAGGCGCCGCAGTGCCGGAAGGTCAGCACGACCCGATCGCCGGGCCGGACCCCGGTGACTTCCGAGCCCACCGCCGCAACGGTTCCCGCGCCTTCGTGCCCGAGCAGCACCGGGCGCTCGTCGCTTCCGGCCGCACGGGAGATCAGGTCGGTGTGGCAGATCCCGGCGGCCTCGACGCGCACCAGGATCTCGTGCGCGCGTGGGTCGTCCACGACGACGGGTTCGATGTGGAATCCGGCGCGGGGTCACGCGAGAGCGCGGCGGTGGTGGTGGGCATCGTCAGACCCGCTCGAGCAGGAAGTAGAAGTGCTCGCCGCCGGCCAGCACCTGCTCGGCGCGGCCGTTCATGATGCCCATCAGGGTCTGATCGTCGAGCCGTTTGAAATGGTCGAAGACGGGCCGGCCGTCGTAGACCATGGTCGCGGTGACCTCACCGCGGAACTCGATGTTCCACAGACTGGCGATGCCGTCGCCGAGCTTCACATCGGAGAACAGCGAGCCGTCCTCGGCCCGGCAGATCAGCGGTTCGGCCTCGGCCAGGGACCGGAAGTTCTTGCCGTACCAGCGACTGCGATCCAGGGCGCGGCACAGCGGATGGCCGGTTCGGAAGGCCGCGCCCCGCCATTCGCCCAGGATGTCTTGCGCGCGAACGGTTTCCAGGGTCGCCCAGATCTCGTCCAGCTCCGCGGCGGTCACCCCCTCCGGCTGTGCGGCCAGTTCCCGCCACCGTTCGACCGTGCCCGCCATGACGCCTCCTGTTTCCCGAACCATTCAGTTCGGGAAACCTACACCCGAACCGTTTGGTTCGGCAAGATAGGATGCCGCCATGCGCGCAGCCGGACACGCCACCAGGGAGCGGATTCTCGCCGCCGCCAAGGCCGAATTCGCCGAACACGGCGTCGCCGGGGCCCGCATCAATCGCATCGCGGCATCCGCGCAGGCCAGCAAGGATCGCCTCTACGCCTACTTCGCAGGCAAGAACGAGCTCTACGCCGCGGTCACCGATCAGTGGGTCACTGAGACCTCCCGGGTCACCGCCCTGGACGCCGGCGACCTGCCCGCGTACGCCGGCCGGCTCTTCGATCACTACCTCGCGCACCCTGACAACGCCCGCCTGCAGACCTGGGCCGATATCGAGCGCACCGCGATCCCGGAGGCGGAGGCGGCGATCGCCCGGGCCGTCGCCCCCAAACTCGCCGAGCTGCGCCGGGGCCAGCGCGCGGGCCTGATCACCGACGCCTTCCATCCGCTCACCCTGCTGACCCTGCTCACCGATCTCGCGCGCACCTCGGCCCTGCACGCCCTGGGCGCCCCGGAATCCGATGTGGCCGAGCGCCGCTCCTCCACCGTGCGCGCCGCACAGCGCCTCATCGCCCCGTAGCGCGGTCTCGGCCACCACCGGGCTGATTGCGATGAAACCGCCGGGGCCGTCGCGCCCCGCATCGTAGAATTTCGGCCGAAACACAGCTGCTCGGCTCGAATTCCGGTGTTACCCAATTGCATAGTGCTGAAACAGGAGGCGGTCTGTTTTGCTACGCGAACGTGCACGAAAGCTGGTTGATTCCCCGCGATTCCAGAGATTTGTCGTCGCGGTAATTCTCGTCAACGCCGTCTCGCTCGGGGCGGAGACCTCCGAGACGCTGATGTCCCTTGCGGGCGGATTCATTTCGTTCGTCGACACCGCGGCGCTGGTGATTTTCGTCCTGGAAATGCTGTTGAAGCTGTACGTCTACCGATTCGGTTACTTCCGAGATCCCTGGAACTGTTTCGATTTCGCCGTCGTGGGTGTGGCGCTGCTGCCCTCCTCGGGCGGGCTCTCGGTGCTGCGGGCCTTCCGCATCCTGCGCGCGCTGCGGCTGGTCTCGGCCACGCCGAGCATGCGCAAGGTGGTCACCAACCTGCTGGCGGCGCTCCCGGGGATGGGCTCGATCCTCGGTCTGCTCGCGCTGGTGCTCTACGTCGCGGCGGTCATGGCCACCAAGCTGTTCGGCGCGGTGACCCCCGAATACTTCGGCAGTCTCGGCACGTCGATGTGGACGCTGTTCCAGATCATGACCGGTGAGGCGTGGCCCGACATCGCCCGGGAGGTCATGGCGGAGAAGCCCTTCGCCTGGATCTTCTTCCTGTGCTACATCCTGCTGTCCACCTTCGTGGTCCTGAATCTGTTCCTCGCGGTGATGGTGAGTGCGGCCGACGACGTGCGCGAGGTCGAGAACCGGGAACGGCACGAGCAGGAGAACGCCGACGAGGACGCCACCCTGGCAACGATTCTGAACGAGCTGTCGGCCCTGCGGACCGAGGTGGCGGCGCTGCGGCCGGCCGCCCAGGGCGCGGGCACCACGGTCATCTACACGCCGAACAACCGGCCCGGTCCCGGCCGCCAGCTCAGCGACGGCGAGATCGCCCGGGCCGTGGCGCTGTACCGGGACGGGGAATCGACGGCCCGGATCGCCGAACAGCTCAACGCCAGTCTCGCGGCGGTGCGCACCGGCCTCGCGCGCCGCGGCATCCGCCGGGGCTGATCCGCGCCGGCGCCGGAAACGCGGCTTTCGGCCCGAAAAACCCGCTCCGACCACACGATTAGGCTGCTCCGCATGGCCCTGTGTAGGGTTGTATTCACCGACGCGGGGTGGAGCAGCTCGGTAGCTCGCTGGGCTCATAACCCAGAGGTCGCAGGTTCAAATCCTGTCCCCGCTACTACGTAGCTCAGGCCGGAGAATCGATG
>NZ_JBEXUS010000199.1:0-6711 GCF_040614455.1 Nocardia sp. NPDC005978 | reverse complement strand
GGTCCGGCCGGGCGGCGGCCCCGTCGGCGGGAGCGGCGGCCGCGTCCGGCCGTGGAATCGCCGGTGGGTCCGGTGCCTTCCGCGGTGCCGGTGCCCGCTGTGGTGACCGGCTCGGCGGAGCCGGATCCCGCGGGGGTGACGGCCGCACCTGCATGCGCAGCCACGCCGGAACCGGTGGCCGCGCTCGACCCGGGAGCGGTTTCCGGCACGACACCGGCCGAACCCAGGCCGGACCCTGCCGTACCGGGTGATGCTGTCGCCGAACCGGTTTCAGCACCCGTGCGGGTGCCGTCGGCCGCCTGGGGCGTGCCGCCGTTCGCCGCCGCCTGCGACTTGCGGCCCCGTCCGCGGCCGCGTCGGCGGCGCGACGGGGTCTCGCCCTTGCCCGGCGCCGGAGCCCCGGTGCCGTCGCCGGCGGACGTCGGATTCGCCGTCGAGTCCGCCGAATCCCGTTCGGCGGCGGTCGCGGTGGTCCCGGTGGCCGCCTGCTGCGAATCCCCGCGACCCCGGCCGCGCCGGCGACGCCGGCGTGAGCGGGAACGGGTGGACGCGCCGGTTTCAGTGGCGGGCGTGGGCAGCTCGATGACGAGTTCCTCGGGCGGGAGGGTGGACTCCAGTCCCAGTTTGCCCAGGATCATGCGCACCACGCGACCCGGGCTGCGGCCGTCGGTGCGCACGCGCACCGAGGCCACCTCGCGGTACAGCGGGCGGCGGATCTTCATGAGCTCGCGGTACTTGGCGGCGGGATCGTCGCCGTTCAGCAGGGGACGGTTGGTGCTGGCCCCGGTGCGCCGAAGTCCTTCGCCCACACTGATTTCCAGGTAGACGACGGTGCGCCCGCGCAGCAGTTCGCGGGTGGCGTCCGAGAGCACCGAGCCGCCGCCGAGCGAGACGATGCCGTGCCCGGCCAGCACCGCGGCCCGCACCACCTCTTCCTCGATGCGGCGGAATTCGGGTTCGCCGTCCTGAGCGAAGATCTCGGGAATGGTGCGCCCGGTCTCCTCCTCGATCCCGGCGTCGGTGTCATAGAGGTCCACGCCGAGTTCGCGGGCGAGCTTGCGGCCGATCGTCGACTTGCCCGCGCCGGGCGGACCGACCAGCACCACACTCGGCGGCCGCTGGTCGGCTGCCTCTGTCACTGTGGCGCGTTGCCCGAGGGAACGTGCGGGCGCGCGTTGATTCGCTTCACATAGCTGGTGACGTTGTCGACGGTCTCGGCCAGCGAGTCGCCGCCGAACTTCTCCAGCACGGCCTGCGCGACGACGAGCGCCACCATGGCCTCGGCGACCACGCCGGCGGCGGGCACCGCGCACACGTCCGAGCGCTGATGGATGGCGACGGCCTCGTCACCGGTCGACATGTCGACGGTGGCCAGCGCGCGGGGCACCGTGGAGATCGGCTTCATGGCGGCGCGCACGCGCAACGCCTCGCCGTTGGTCATGCCGCCCTCGAGCCCGCCCGCGCGATTGGTCGAGCGCAGCACGCCGTCGGGGCCGGGCTTCATCTCGTCGTGGGCCTGGCTGCCGCGGCGTCGCGCGGTCTCGAACCCGTCGCCGACCTCGACGCCCTTGATGGCCTGAATGCCCATGAGCGCGGCCGCGAGTCGCGAATCCAGGCGAGCCTCACCGCTGGTGAACGAGCCCAGGCCGACGGGCAGACCGTCGATGACGACCTCGACGACGCCGCCGAGGGTGTCGCCGTCCTTCTTGGCGGCCTCGATCTCGGCGATCATGGCCGCTTCGGCGGTCTTGTCGAACGCGCGCACCGGGCTCTCGTCGATGGCGGCCAGATCGGCGGCCGAGGGCACGAAGCCGGTGGTGTCGGCGGCCGTGCCGATCGAGATCACGTGCGAGATGACCTCGACCCCGAGCGCCTGGCGCAGGAAGTTCTTGGCGACGGTGCCCGCCGCGACGCGCGCGGCTGTCTCGCGGGCGCTGGCGCGCTCGAGGACGTTGCGGGCATCGTCGAAGCCGTACTTGAGCATGCCCGAGTAGTCGGCGTGGCCCGGGCGCGGACGGGTGAGCGGGGCATTGCGCGCGAGCTCGGCGAGCTCGTCGGCGTCCACCGGATCGGCGGACATGACCTGGGTCCACTTGGGCCACTCGGAGTTCGCGACCTCGACCGCGACCGGTCCGCCCATGGTGCGACCGTGCCGCACGCCACCGACGAGGGTGACCGCGTCGGCCTCGAACTTCATCCGCGCGCCACGGCCGTAGCCGAGTCGGCGCCGCGCCAACTGTGCGGCAACATCGGCAGAGCTCACCTCGACTCCGGCCACCATCCCCTCGAGGATCGTGACAAGAGCAGGACCATGGGATTCCCCGGCAGTTATCCAGCGCAACACGGAATACATCTTTCCATGGGAATCCCGTTACCCGGACATGCAGGTCCGGCGCGAGCCCGAACCCGGGCCCCGGCGGCGACCCGTTCACGCTGCGGAGACCAGTGCCAGCAAACTCGCCGCGCACATCGCCGGGCCGTGCGGCACCGTGCGGTCCGCGATCGTCGAAAGCGGGGAATCCCGTGGTCGAGCGGCCTGTACGAGCGCCGGCGCGAGGCTCGCGGCGGCGGTGAGCGCGGGCGCGGCCAGGGCCGCCCACACCCACGCGTGCGCTCCGCCGAGCGCGGTGGCCGCGCCCAGACCAGCGGCGAGTTTCACATCTCCGGCGCCGAGCGCGGCCGGTGCGCAGAGATGAACCAGTAGATAAGGACAGACCAGCAGTAGCGCCCCGAGCGCCGCTGTCCCGGCGCGGCCCTGCAGGAACCCGTAGCCGAGCACCCCGGCCACCCCCGGTGCGGTGAGCGCGTTGGGCAGCCGCCGCTCGCGCAGATCGATCCGGCTCAGCACCGCGCACCAGAGGGTGAGTACGACCAGCCCCGCGATCTCCATGCGTCGAGCCTGCTCCGAATCCGGCCCGTCCGGCGCCGCGGATCGCGAAATGTGGACAACCCCTTGGCATGTGAACACCCGAGGTTTCGCCTACACCCCGATTGACGTGTTGCATGTCCGTGTTGCCGCGTGTCAGCGGTAGCTTTGACGCATGTGTGCTGACCACGATCCGGCCGGTCGCCCCGACTACGCGGTGCGCCGGGCCAACCTGCGGAACCTGCTGGTCGAGAACCGCGTCGACGCTCTGCTGGTGACCGATCTGATCAATATCAGGTACCTCACCGGATTCACCGGTTCCAATGCCGCGCTGCTGGTGTACGCCTGGGACAGCGGCGAGGACCGCACCGTGCTGTGCACCGACGGCCGGTACATCACCCAGGTCGGCGAGCAGGCCCCGGATCTGCGCGCGGAGATCAATCGCGCCAGCGCCCGCCGGGTCATCGAGATCGCGGGGGAGTGGCAGACCGGACGGGTCGGGTTCGAGAGTCACGTCGTCACCGTCGACCAGCATCGCGGTTTCGTGAATCAGGGCTGCGGCCTGGATCTGGTTCCGGTCGCGGGTCTGGTGGAACAGCTGCGCATGGTCAAGGACGCGGTCGAGGTGGAGTTGCTGCGCCGGGCCTGCGACGCCGCCGACGCGGCGCTGGCGGTATTGCTGGAACGTGGCGGCATCCGTCCCGGCCGTACCGAACGCCAGGTCGCCCGGGACCTGGAATGGCTGATGTTCGAGCACGGCGCGGACGCGGTCTCCTTCGAGACCATCGTGGCCGCGGGCGCGAATTCGGCCGTGCCGCATCATCGTCCGACCGAGGCCGTACTGGCCGCCGGCGACTTCGTGAAACTCGATTTCGGCGCGACGGTCGCCGGGTATCACTCCGACATGACCCGCACCTACGTCCTCGGGCAGCCCTCGGACTGGCAGCGAGAGATCTACGATCTGGTTCACGCTGCTCAGCGGGCCGGATGCGATGCACTCGCGCCGGGCGCGTCGACCCGGGCGGTGGATCGGGCCGCGCGGTCGGTGATCGAGGCGGCGGGCCACGGGGCGCTGTTCGTGCACGGCCTCGGACACGGGGTCGGACTGCAGATCCATGAAGCGCCCGGACTCGCCAAAACGGGCACGGGTACACTTCTCGGTGGCGTGGCGGTGACCGTCGAGCCAGGTGTGTATTTCCCCGGCCGTGGCGGAGTCCGGATCGAGGATACGCTCGTGGTTCGCCAAGGGGGCCCGGAGCTGCTCACCCGCACCAGCAAAGACCTTACCGTCGTCGAATGACGTCGGTTTGCCAGCACGGCGAGCCGTGAATGGAAAACGAGAACAGGAGATCCGAGGACAGTGGCGGATACCAGCGACTTCAAGAACGGCCTCGTGCTGAAGATCGACAATCAGCTGCAGCAGATCGTCGAGTTCCAGCATGTGAAGCCCGGTAAGGGTCCCGCCTTCGTGCGCACCAAGCTGAAGAACGTCGTGTCCGGCAAGGTCGTCGACAAGACCTTCAACGCCGGCGTCAAGGTGGAGACCGCGACCGTCGATCGTCGCGACATGACCTTCCTGTACCACGACGGCTCGGACTACATCTTCATGGACGGCGACACCTACGACCAGATTCATCTGGGCGAGCAGTTGCTGGGCAAGAGCGCGGGCTTCCTGCTGGAGAACATGGGCGTGCAGATCGCGATGCACGAGGGCGAGGCGCTGTTCGTCGAGCTCCCGGTCTCCATCGAGGCCGTCGTCACCCACACCGAGCCGGGCCTGCAGGGCGACCGCTCGAGCGCCGGCACCAAGCCCGCCACCATCGAGACCGGCGCCGAGATCCAGGTCCCGCTGTTCATCAACGTGGGCGACAAGCTCAAGGTCGATACGCGCGACGCCTCCTACATCTCCCGCGTCAACTCCTGACGCGCGGAGAATGGTGACCGTGGCCAATCAGCCCCAGGACAAGAAGCCGGGCTTCAAGAAGCTCGGTGCACGGCACAAGGCGCGCCGCCGTGCCGTGGATCTGCTCTTCGAGGCCGAAGCTCGGGATATCGATCCCGCCGAGCTGCTCGCCGAACGCGTGTCGCTCTCGGTGCGTGACGATTCGGTGGCCCCGGTGAATCCGTACACCCGGGTGCTGGTCGAAGGCGTCGCCGACGATCTCGACCGGGTGGACGGCACCATCGAGTCCTATCTGCAGGATTGGACGCTGCCCCGGCTCCCCGCCGTGGACCGCGCCATTCTGCGGGTGGCGGTGTGGGAGTTGTTCCACGCCAACGACGTCCCGCCCGTGGTGGCCGTGGACGAGGCGGTGGAGCTGGCCAAGGAGCTGTCCACCGACGATTCCCCCTCGTTCATCAACGGGGTGCTCGGCCAGGTGGTGACGGTGGCTCCGCAGGTGCGGGCCGCGGCCGCCGCCACGCGCGCACCGCGCGCGGGCGACGAACAGCAGTAGCGAAGGAGAAGCGCAGGGTGCGCAAGTATTTGGTTCTGGCCATGCGCACCCCGCGCTTCGATTCGTCCGTGGCGCAGCCGCATCGCGAATGGCTCGAGGGCGTTCGCGCCAACGGTCAATTGGTCGAGACCGGCAAGTTCACCGACGGTTCCGGTGGCGCGTACGTCATTCTCGCCGAATCGCTCGACGCCGCACGGGATCTGGTTTTCACCGATCCCATTCACGCCACCGGCGCGTCCGAACTCACCGTGTACGAGTGGGAGATCACCGGCTGATTCTCAGTGGTGGTGCTGGTGTTCCTCCACCCAGCCCGCGGTGACCATCTGCACCGCCGAGCCGTCCAGGTCGGCGAGCTTCACCCCGGTGAATCCGCGTGCCCAGGACGAGGTTTGCACCCGGAACGCGGGTTCTTCCGCGGTCAGGGTCGCGATGATGGGCGCGGCCGCCTCCTCGGAGGTCTGAGCGTTGCGGAACGCCCCGACGGTGCGTTCGACATAGTGCTTCAGCGCCGGCGCGTACGGGCCCGCCGCGGCGATCATCGCCGGGATGTCGAGTTGCTGGCCCGCGATGAATTCGCTTGCCACCGCGCCGGGTTCGACCACCGAGATCTTGACGCCGACCGTGGCCGCCACCGGAGCGAGGGATTCCATGAACCCCTCCACGGCGAACTTGGCCGCGCAGTACGCCTCGTTGAACGGCTGCCCGATCACGCCGCCGACGCTGGTCACGGTGATGATCCGGCCGCCGGATTCACGCAGCAGCGGCATGGCCGCCCGGGTGACCTCCACGACGCCGAAGTAGTTGACCTCCATGGACTTCCGGATGACGTCCATGCCCATCTGCTCGACGGTGCCCACGAAGCCCGCGCCCGCGTTGTTGACCACCGCGTCGAGCCGCCCGTGCTCGGCGACGACCTTCTTCAAGCAGCTCGCGATCGAATCCGGTTCGGTCACATCGAGTTCCTCGATCTGTAAGCGCTCGGTGACCCCGGCCCGCTCGGCCGCCGCCCGTAAGTCGTCACCGCGCCCGGTGTCGCGCATGGTCGCCACCGTGTGCCATCCGGCATCGGCCGCCGCGACCGCGGCGGCCAGCCCGATACCCGAGGAGGTGCCGGTAATGAGAACGATCTTCGAGCTGCCCATCGGGGCCTCGCTTCCGGACTCGTGATTCGACACTGCTGTCGCTGGTACGCACTCTATGCGCGGCCGGCGGGATATTCGGGCATTCCGTCCGGCACGACCGATATCCCCCGACTCGGGTGCCCGGGAGCGGGTCGGGTCTGCGCGCTGTGTGCCCGGGCCGGAGTAGCCGCGAGCTGTTCCTGCGCCCGATCCCCCGCACCCCGGGAGGTCAGCGCAGTTTCGACTCGTTCGATGTGGAATGGCTGCT
>NZ_JBEXUS010000198.1:0-6812 GCF_040614455.1 Nocardia sp. NPDC005978 | reverse complement strand
TATTACTTAACGAACTTTAGACAACCCGCGCCGACCCACGCGCGGTGGGGGGGGCGCAACGGCTCGTGCGGGCGGCTCCGGTGCGCCGTTCATCGGCGGCGCGCCCGGAACCGCGCATGCGCTACTTGCTGACGGGCGCGGGCGCGTCCTCGTCGGCGGGGCGCTGCTCGGTCTGCTCCTTGGCCCAGCGGTAGTCCGGCTTGCCGGCCGGATTGCGCTTGATCTGATCGACGTACCACAGGCTGCGGGGCAGCTTGTAGGACGAGATCTCCTGTGTCAGAACGGGACGCAGGTCCTCGAGCGTCGGCCGCTGCTCGCCGCGGCACTGCACGACCGCGACCACGCGCTGACCCCAGCGCTCGTCCGGCACGCCGACCACGAGCGCGTCGAAGATCTCCGGGTGGCACTTGAGCGCGCCCTCGACCTCTTCGGGGTAGATCTTCTCGCCGCCGGAGTTGATGCTGACCGAACCGCGGCCGAGCATGGTCACGGTGCCGTCCTCCTCGACGCGGGCGAAGTCGCCCGGGATCGAGTAGCGCACGCCGTGGAACTCCTTGAAGGTGGCCTTGGTCTTCTCTTCGTCCTTGTAGTAGCCCTGCGGGATGTGGCCGCTGCGGGCGATGAAACCGGTCTTGCCCGAGCCGGCCTCGATCGGGTGGCCGTCGTCGCCGAGCACCTGGGTGGAGGCGTCGATCTTCACGCGCGGGCCGCCGGTGTGGGTCTGGCCCTTGGTGACCATGGACAGTCCGCCGAAGCCGGTCTCCGAGGATCCGATGGAGTCGGTGATCATGCGGTTCGGCAGCGCGTCGAGCAGCTTGTCCTTGAGCGTCGGCGAGAAGAGCGCGGCGCTGGAGGCGATCATGAACAGGCTCGAGAGGTCGTACTCCGCACCGGTTTCCGGGTTCGGCTGGTCGATGGCGTCGCACATCGGGCGGGCCATGGCGTCGCCGGTGATGAAGATCAGGTTGACCTTGTGCTTCTCGATGGCCTGCCACAGTCCGTGGCCGCTGAACTCCGGCAGCATGAGGGTCTTGCCACCGCTGAACAGCGCCATGAAGGTGGCCCACTGCGAGCCGCCGTGGATCATCGGCGCGACCGGGTAGCGCACCATCTGCGGGTTGGCCGCGCCGAGCTTGGCGTGCTCCCACTCGTCGGTGACGTACTCGCCGGTGAGGAAGTTGATGCCGCCGCCGAGCACGCGCCAGACGTCCTCCTGGCGCCACATGACGCCCTTGGGCATGCCGGTGGTGCCGCCGGTGTAGAGGATGTACAGGTCGTCGGGGGAACGCTCTTCGAAGTCACGCTCGCCGGACTGGGTGGCCAGGGTGGCCTCGTACTCGGTGGCGCCCTCGGGCAGCGGCAGGTCGGTGCCGTCCTCGACCACGATGACGGACTTCAGCAGCGGCAGGTTCGGCCAGATGTTGGCGACCTTGTCCACGTACCGGCGCTCGACGACGAGCGCGACCATGTCCGAGTTCTCGAAGATGTACTGCAACTCGTTCTCGACGTACCGGTAGTTCACGTTGATCATGACCGCCCGGGCCTTGAACACCGCGACCATGGCCTCGACGGCCTCGATCGTGTTGCGCGAGTAGATACCCACCTTGTCACCGGGCTCGACGCCCTGTTCCCGCAGGTAGTGGGCGAGTTGGTTGGCTCGCACCTCCAGCTCGGCATAGGTGACCGAGCGAGTGTCGTCGACCAGAGCGACGTTGTCCGGCATGAGGTCGATTGCGTGCTCTACAAGGTCCGCTATGTTGTGGCTCACACGATGAAAATAGAACGTGTTCTCGTCAGTTGCAAGGTGTGATTTGTCCGCCCCACCAGCAAAACTTGTGTCCCCGGTCACAGACTAGCGGGTCAAATGTCCGATTGCCACCCGGGATCGGGCGCCCACTGAGCGGGAACGGGGAGGTCCGGCGCCGTCCCGCCGCAACCTCCCCGCCCCGTTAGTGAAACGAGTTCTACGCCTCGATCAACGGCCGCAGCCGCTCGAACTGCGCCACATCGCGCACGCCGACGAGCAGCATCGTCACTCCCGCCTGCTCCCAGACCTTCAACTGCTCACGCACGTGCGCCTCGTCGCCGATGATCGTGGTGTCCAGGATCAGCTGATCGGGCACCGCGGCCGCGGCCTCGTCCTTGCGGCCGGTGCGGAAGAGCTTGGTGATCTCCTCGACCGCGTCGCCGTACCCCATGCGCCGGTACACCTCGGCATGGAAGTTCATGTCCTCCGCGCCCATCCCGCCGATGTACAGGGCCATGAACGGGCGCAGCCGATCGAGTTCGCCCTTGACGTCGTCGGTGAGGATGACCTGCGCGGTCGCGGCGATCTCGAAGTCCTCCCGCGAACGCCTGGCACCCGCGCGGGCGAAGCCCTCGTCCAGCCATTCGTTGTACATGTCGGCCAGGCGCGGGGTGTAGTAGATCGCCAGCCAGCCGTCGGCGATCTCGGCAGTCAGCGCGACGTTCTTCGGACCCTCGGCGCCCAGCCAGATCGGCAGATCCTTGCGCAGCGGATGGGTGATCGACTTGAGCGGCTTGCCGAACCCGGTCGCGTTCGCGCCGTTGTAGGGCAGCGGGAAATGCGGTCCGTCGTTGACTACCTTGCCCTCGCGATCGAGCACCTGGCGAATGACCGAGACGTACTCGCGGGTGCGCTGCAACGGTTTGGCAAACGACTGGCCGTACCAGCCCTCGACCACCTGCGGCCCGGAGACGCCGAGCCCGAGAATGTGCCGCCCGCCGCTGAGGTGATCCAGGGTCAGCGCGGCCATCGCGGTGGCGGTGGGCGTGCGCGCCGACATCTGCACCACCGAGGTGCCCAGGCGCACCCGGCTGGTGCTCGACCCGAGCCACGCGAGCGGGGTGTAGGCGTCCGAACCCCACGATTCGGCGGTGAAGACCGCGTCGAATCCGACCTCCTCGGCGGCCGCGACCAACTCCGCGGTATTGGCGGGCGGCTGCGCGCCCCAGTATCCGAGTTGCAACCCAAAGCGCATGTTCGGTTCCCTTCCCAAGTGGGCTCTTGCACCCTTCTTTAGAACCTGTTCTACTCGATCGCGTGACTCTGGGGAACACCGAAGTACTCGCCGCGCCGCTGCGGATGCAGTTCGATTACACCCGCTCCACCGGTCCGACCATCGGACGCTTCCTCACCGGGTTGCGTTCGGGCCGGGTCGTCGGAGTGCGTGGTTCCGATGGGCGCGTCATCGTGCCGCCCGCGGAATTCGATCCGATCACCGCGGAACCGCTGACCGAATTCGTCGACGTAGCCGATGTGGGCACCGTCCAGTCGTGGAGCTGGGTGGCCGAACCGCTGCCCGGGCAGCCCTTCGACCGGCCCTTCGCCTACGCGCTCATCAAGCTGGACGGAGCGGACACCGCGCTCCTGCACGCGGTGGATGTGGCCTCGCCGGCCGACATCTCCACCGGTCTGCGGGTGCGGGTGCGCTGGGCCGGCGAGCGCCGCGGCGACATCCATGACATCGCCTGCTTCGAACCGGGCGAATCCTCCAACGCGCCCGCGGATTCCGCGGCCGACGCCGAGCCCGTAACCGGCATCATCACCCCGATCGACCTGTCCTTCAAGCACACCGCCGCACCCCAGGAAGCCGAATTCCTGAAGGCGATCATGGAGGGCAGGCTGCTGGGCGCGAAGGCCTCCAGCGACGGCAAGGTGTACTTCCCGCCGCGTGGCGCCGACCCGCGTGACGGCTCCCCCACCGATGATTATGTCGAGGTCGCCGACACCGGCACCGTGACCACCTTCTGCATCGTGAACGTGCCCTTCATGGGGCAGAGCATCAAGCCGCCGTACGTGGCGGCCTACGTGCTGCTGGACGGCACCGATATTCCGTTCCTGCACCTGGTGCTCGGCTGCGACGCCGGCGAGGTTCGCATGGGCATGCGGGTCAAGGCCGTGTGGAAGCCTCGCGAGGAGTGGAGCCTGAGTATGGGCAATGTCGACCACTTCGAGCCCTCCGGCGAGCCCGATGCCGCGTACGAGTCCTTCTCGCACCACCTGTAAAGGCTGAATACGTTGACGAACAACGAAATCGCGGTGGTCGGGTTCGCCCACGCACCGCATGTGCCCGAGACCTTCGGCACGACCAACGGCGTGGAAATGCTCGCGCCGTGCTTCCACGAGTTGTACGGCAAGCTCGGCATCAAGCAGACCGATATCGGCTTCTGGTGCTCGGGCTCCTCGGATTACCTTGCCGGGCGCGCCTTCTCGTTCATCTCCGCGATCGACGCCATCGGCGCGGTGCCGCCGATCAACGAGTCGCACGTGGAGATGGACGCGGCCTGGGCGCTGTACGAGGCGTGGCTCAAGCTGCGCACCGGACAGGCCGAGACCGCGCTGGTGTACGGCTTCGGCAAGGCTTCGGCCGGTACGCTGCGCCAAGTCCTGACCCTGCAGACCGACCCGTACCTGGTCGCGCCGCTGGGCCCGGACGCGGTGTCCATGGCCGGTTTGCAGGCCCGCGCCGGTATCGACGCCGGTCGCTGGACCGAGCGCGATATGGCCGAGGTCGCCGCCCGTGCCGCGGCCCATGCCGCCGCCAAGGGTGGCAGCGCGACCGCGCGCACCGAATCCGATGTCGAAAAGCTCTTGGCCGCCGACTATGTGGCCAATCCTTTCCGCTCGCACGACATCGCGCCCATCACCGACGGCGCGGCGGCGATCGTGCTGGCCGTGGGCGACAAGGCCCGCGAGCTGGCCGAGCGACCGGCGTGGATCAGCGGTATCGCGCACTACATCGACACCCCGGTCCTCGGCGCGCGCGATCTCACCGTCTCGCAGTCCACGACCCGGGCGGCCAAGGCCGCGATCAACGGCGGCGCGAGCGATTTCGATATCGCCGAGCTGCACACCCAGTACAGCCACGAGGAACTGATCCTCGCGCAGGCGCTGGGGCTGAACGGCTCGACCAAGATCAATGTGTCGGGCGGCCCGCTGTCCGGCAACCCCATGTTCTCGGCCGGCCTGGAGCGCATCGGCTTCGCCGCCACCGAAATCTTCAATGGCACCGCGAATCGCGCACTGGCACATGCCAGCTCGGGTCCCGCGCTGCAGCAGAACCTGGTCGCCACCCTGGAGGCACGCTCATGACGAACCCCGCTGCCGTCCTCGGCACCGGCCAGACCCATCACGTGGCCAAGCGCTCGGATGTGTCCATGGCGGGCATGCTCCGCGAGGCCATCGATCGCGCGCTCGTGGATTCCGGTCTGACCATGGCCGATATCGACGCCTTGATCATCGGCAAGGCCCCCGACTTCTTCGAGGGCTCGATGATGCCGGAGCTCTTCCTGGCCGACGCCATCGGTGCGACCGGTAAGCCCATGCTGCGCGTGCACACCGCGGGTTCGGTCGGCGGCTCCACCGCCGTCGTGGCCGCCTCGCATGTGCAGGCCGGTGTGCACGGCAAGGTGCTCGCGCTCTCCTGGGAGAAGCAGTCCGAGTCCAATGCCATGTGGGCGCTGTCGAATCCGGTGCCCTTCACCAAGCCGGTCGGCGCGGGCGCGGGCGGCTACTTCGCCCCGCACGTGCGCGCCTACATTCACCGCTCCGGTGCGCCGCTGCACGTCGGCGCGATGGTCGCGGTGAAGGATCGCAAGAACGGCGCGCGTAATCCCTTCGCGCACCTGCAGCAGTCCGACATCACCATGGATTCGGTCATGGCGTCCCAAATGCTGTGGGACCCCATTCGTTTCGATGAGACCTGCCCGTCCTCGGACGGCGCGTGCGCCATCGTGATCGGCGACGAGGCCGCGGCCAAGGCCGTGGAGGCCACCGGCAAGAAGGTGGCGTGGATTCACGGCACCGCCATGCGCACCGAGCCGCTCGCGTACACCGGTCGCGACCAGGTGAACCCCCAGGCCGGTCAGGCCGCTGCCGCCGCGCTGTGGAAGCAGGCCGGGATCACCAACCCACTGGAAGAGATCGACGCGGCCGAAATCTACGTCCCCTTCTCCTGGTTCGAGCCCATGTGGCTGGAGAACCTCGGCTTCATGCCCGAGGGCGAGGGCTGGAAGCTCACCGAGGCGGGCGAAACCGCCATCGGCGGAAAGCTTCCCGTCAATCCGTCGGGCGGCGTGCTCTCCTCCAACCCCATCGGCGCCTCGGGCATGATCCGCTTCGCCGAAGCCGCCAAGCAGGTCATGGGCCGCGCCGGCGATTACCAGGTGGAGAACGCCAAGAAGGCCTTCGGCCACGCGTACGGCGGTGGCTCGCAGTACTTCTCGATGTGGGTCGTCGGAAGCGAACAGCCGTGAGTGCCGAACATCCTGCGCGCGTAGCGGGTTCGGCTTCGCAGGCCGCCGTCCGCGCGCGGGACAAGGCGGCCTGGGTGGCACTGTTCGCCGCCGACGGCATCGTCGAGGATCCGGTCGGGCCCTCGTTCTTCGATCCGGACGGTAAGGGCCACCGCGGCCCCGAAGCCATTGCGGCGTTCTGGGACAAGGCGATTGCCGCGACCGAACAGATCGAGTTCCTCTTCGACGACTCCTTCGCCTGTGGCAGCGAGGTGGCCTACACCGGCCGCATCCGCACCACCATGGGCGGCGGGGCCACCGTCGACGCCGAGGGCGTATTCACCTACCGGGTGGATTCCGACGGCAAAATCGCTGCGCTGCGCGCGTTCTGGGAAACCGAGCGGGCGATGAAAACGCTGAAGCAGCCGTAAGCAGTAGTACGAAAAAGGAGCGGGGCGATCGGAATTCCGGCTTCGGGGCCTAGAACCCGCCGTCGAACCCGCCGCCGTCGAACCCCCCGAAATCCCCGAATCCGCCGCCGGCATCGGAGCCGG
>NZ_JBEXUS010000197.1:0-6819 GCF_040614455.1 Nocardia sp. NPDC005978 | reverse complement strand
GTTTTTTTGGTTTTGTTGAGGGGATTACAGCCGTGTGATATACCTAACTCATCTATCCCCACACGTCGCCGCCACACACTAACGCCCGGCCCCCCGGGCCCCCCGGCCTTTTCGCGCTACTGCCTACCGGCTAGAGGAACAGATCGGTGCTGAGCGGGCCGTCGCCCGGCACCACGCGGTACTTCTCCAGATCCGTGATGCCGTGCGCGGCAAGCACATCGTCGTCGATGAAGAAGTTGCCGGTCGTCTCCTTCGCCGGCGAGGTGAGCACCAGGTACGCGGCGTCGGCGTAGATGTCCGGCGTCCGTGAGGTGGCGACCATCTCCGCGCCGCCGAGCAGATTCTGCACCGCCGCGGTGGCGATCGTGGTGCGCGGCCACAGCGAGTTCACGCCGATGCCGTACTTGCGCAGCTCCTCGGCCAATCCCAGTGTGGTGAGCGACATTCCGTACTTGGCGATGGTGTAGCCCAGGGAGCCGCCCGCCCATTTCGGATCCAGGTTCAGCGGCGGCGACAGCGTCAGGATGTGCGGATTGCGCCCGGTCTGCGCGGATTCACGCAGCGCCGGGATGCTGAGCTTGGACAGCAGGAAGCTGCCGCGGCAATTGATGTCCTGCATGAGGTCGTACTTCTTCATGGGCAGGGTCTCGGTGGGGGACAGGTCGATCGCCGAGGCGTTGTTCACCACCATGTCGATGCCGCCGAAGGTCGCGATGGTGCGCTGCACCGCCTCGGCCACCGCGCCGTCGTCGCGGACGTCGCCGACGTACTTGAGCACCGTTCCGCCCGCGGCCTCCAATTCGGCTGCCGCCGTGTGGATGGTGCCGGGCAGCTTGGGATGCGGCTGATCGGTCTTCGCGATCAGCGTGATGTTCGCGCCGTCCGCGGCCGCGCGCTTGGCGATCTCCAGCCCGATGCCGCGGCTGCCGCCCGACATGATCATGGTCCGGCCCGCCAGCGGCTTCAGTGCTTCGGTCATCTCGGCTCCCTGCTCTCTGCTTTCGCCCCGGGTTCGATGATCCGCGCGTCCGTGCGCGATCGGAGCGAAAACCCTCCGATCCGGACAGTAGGCCGATTTCCGACACTATGCAACTAGGTGCATATGGATGTCGGGGTAGCGCCTGCGCTACCCCCGGCCGTCCGGTCCGCGCCACCGGCAACACGGGCGTGTGCGGCATCGGAATCGCGGTCCCGGATTCCTAGGCTCGAAGCAGCCGGGAAAACCGGACCGAACAGGAGGAACGCCTTCACATGACGATATTTCGGGGGTACCGCGCGCGCCGCGCGCCGGCCGGCATCGGCGTGCTGGCCGTGCTCGCCGCGGCCGCCTGCGCGACCGCGGACCCGGGCGCCGCGTCCACCGGCCGGGACCGGGACGACGCCCTGGGCGCGGCCATGTCGGCGGTCGTGGACGCGGGGTTCCCGGGCGTGCAGGTGGTGATCACCGACGCCGGTGGACAGCGCGTGCGGACCGCCGGGCGGGCCGATACGGTCACCGGCGCGGAGTTCACCGCCGACGCCCGCGTGCGGATCGGCAGCAACACCAAGACGTATGTGGCCGTGGTGATCATGCAACTGGTCGCCGAAGGCCGGGTGGCCCTTGATGATCCGGTGGAGAAGTACCTGCCGGGCGTGGTGCGCGGCAACGGCAACGACGGCAACCGGATCACCGTGCGCCAGTTGCTCCAGCACACCACCGGACTGCCGGACTATCTGGCGAGCGGTGACCCCGCGGTGGCCCGCGACCCGAATTCGCCACAGCTGCAAGGGGATGCGGCCGCACTGCGGACCCGGCACTTCACCCCGCGCGAGCTGGTGGACATCGCCATGAGCCTGCCGCCGCAGTACGAACCCGGTGCGCGCGCGGTGTACACGAACACCAACTACATCCTGCTCGGGATGCTCGTCGAGCAGGTGACGGGCAAGCCGGTGGCCGCCGAGATCCAGACCCGCGTCCTGGATCGGCTCGGCCTGCGCGACACCTACTTCCCGGCGGACGGCGAACAGGTCATTCGCGGTCCGCATCCGCGCGGCTACGAGGAAAGTGCGGGGCAGCGCGTCGATTTCACCGATCTCGACCCGTCGTGGGGCGGCGCGGCCGGGGCGATGGTCGCCACCGGCGCCGATCTCAATCGCTTCTTCCGCGCCCTGCTCGCGGGTGAACTCCTGCCCGCGCCGCTGCTCGCCGAGATGCGCGTGACCGTGCCCTTCGACCGCATGCCCGGCGCGGGCTACGGCCTCGGGCTGATCCACCAGCCCGTGTCCTGCGGCGCCGAGGTCTGGGGCCACGGCGGCAGCATCCCCGGTTTCGAGACCCGCAACGGCGTCACCGCCGCGGGCGTCGCGGTGACCGTGATCGTCAATCAGCTACCGGTCAGCGAGGCACAGGCCGCGACCGTCACGGCGGCACTGGATACCGCGCTCTGCTCCTGAACAGGGACGCCCGGTTGCCGCGCGCACCGCATCGCGTCCGGGCCGCGTCACCCGACTGCCATTCGCCGCACCCCCGATTCGTATTACCCCCGAAAGGAATTCACCGTGCACAGCGGAAAGCTCTTCGCGACCGTCGCCGCCACCGTGATCGCCGCCGTCACCGGCGCGGTCGTGGTGGACCGGGTCGTGGCCGCGCCACCGGCCGCCGCGACCGAAGCCGAACTCGGCCGCTACTACGGCCAGCACCCGAATTGGGTGGCCTGCGGTGTGCAGGCGCTGGACGAGGTGGGCGCGCAGTGCGCCGACATCACCGTTCCCGTGAATTACGCGGAGCCGCAGGGGAAGACGATGACCGTCGCCATTTCCCGCATCGCGGCCACCGATCCCGCGCAGCGCCGCGGCGTCATGCTTTCCAACCCCGGCGGCCCGGGCGGATCCGGGCTGGATCAGTTCATCCGCCTGCTCCCGGCCATGACCCCCGAGGTCCGCGCGGGCTACGACCTCATCGGCATGGACCCGCGCGGCGTCGGCCGCTCGACGCCGATCGATTGCGGCTGGACCATCGGTTTCGGCCTGCAATCGGCGGGTGTGGACGGCGCGGGATTCGCCGAGTCGGTGGTGACCCAGGGCCGGCTCGCCGCCGAATGCGTTGCGAATCAGGGTGATCGGCTGTCCTCGATCTCCACCCGCAACACCGCCCGCGACATGGATGTCGTGCGCGGCGTGCTGGGGCAGGAACGGATCAACTACTTCGGAACCTCGTACGGCACCTACCTGGGCGCTGTCTACATGCAGATGTACCCCGAGCGCAGCGACCGGATGGTGCTGGACAGCGCGGTGGATCCGGTGCGCTACGGCGCGGTCGGGATGATGCAGGACATGGGCACGGCCAATGAGGCGGCCCTGGACCGCTGGGCGGATTGGGCCGCGGCCCGTGACGGCGAGTACCGCTTCGGCGCGACCCGCGCGCAGGTCCGCGCCACGGTGGAGAACCTGATCCGGGGTGCGGCCGAGAAGCCGCTCCGGATAGGGGATTTCGAGGTGGACGAGCACTGGCTGCCGATGCTGCTGTTCACCGTGCTCGACGACGCGCGCAACTACCCGACGACCTCCGCGCACGTGCGCCTCTACCTGGACGCGGCCGCGGGCAGGGCCGTGACGCCCGATCCCGAACTGGCGGCGAGCATCGATCGCATGCTGAACGGCAAGCCGGAGAACATGTCCGCGCAGATGACCATCATGTGCGGCGACGTGGGTGTGCCCCGCGATCCGTCGTGGTACTGGCGCAACATCGAGGCGGCGCGGGCCACCCAGCCGATCTTCGGCGCCTTCGCCAACAACATCACCCCGTGCGCCTTCTGGCCCGCACCCGCCGAGGAGCCGACGACGATCGGCAACGCGCTGCCCGCCCTGGTCATCCAGGCCACCGGCGACACCCGCACGACGTACGCCAACGGCGTGGCGATGCGCAAGGCGCTCACCGGCTCCCGCCTGGTGACCCTCGAGAACGTCGACATCCACAGCGTCTACGGCCGCTACCGGAACACCTGCGCCTGGGGCGCGATCAACACCTACTTCTCCGATGGAACCCTGCCCGCGACCGACATCACCTGCCGGGACGACGGATTCGCCAACTGATCGACCCGCGGCCCGCCCCCGGGAAGGGCGGGCCGCGCTGCCCGAGGCCGGGACCGATCCGGTGTGTGGCCCACTCGAGCTACACCGGGTCGCGATATCGAACACCGCCGAAACCGGGAGAGCCCGGCGACGAGCTTCGCTCACCGGGATAGCGGACGGCGGGCACGGAGACCGGTGCGGCGCGTGAAGTCATTGCGCCGCACCGGCTCACACGCGTCATGCGCATCGATCTCGCGGGTGAGGGCCGGGAGTCGGCGTGGCGCAGCGGCTTACACGCGCGGTGCCGCGCCGAGGTAGGCGAGCACCGCCAGCACGCGGCGGTGGCCGACCTCGTCGGCGTGCAGGTTCAGCTTGGCGAAGATGCTCCGAATGTGCTTGAGGACCGCGCCTTCGGAGACGACCAGGCGGGCGGCGATCGTCGCGTTGTCCAGGCCCTCGGCCATCAGCGCCAGCACCTCGCGTTCGCGCGGGGTCAGGGCCGCCAGCGGATCGTCGGATTTGCGGCGGACCAGTAGTTGCGAGATCACCTCGGGATCCATGGCGGTGCCGCCGCCGGCGACCCGGTGCAGCGATTCCAGGAAACGGTCGACCTTGCCGACCCGCTCCTTGAGCAGGTAGCCGACCCCGCCGGAACCGTCGCCGAGCAGCTCGGCGACATAGCTGTCCTCGACCCAGTTCGAGAGCACCAGCACCGGCAGCCCGGGGTGAATCTCGCGGGCCCGAACCGCCGCCCGCAGGCCGTCGTCGGTGAAGGTGGGCGGCATGCGCACGTCGACCACCACGGCGTCGGGCCGGTCGGCGGTGACCAGGGTCAGGAAATCCTCGGCGTTGTCCAGGGCCGCCACCACGTCGATGCCCGCGGTGCGCAGCAGCAGGACCAGACCCTCGCGCAGGAGGGCGTCGTCCTCGGCGATCACGACCCGCATGGCAACTCCACGCGCACCACAGTAGGGCCACCGGCGGGACTGTCGATCCGCATGTGCCCGTGCAGAGCCCGCGCCCGCCGCCGGATGCCGGCGAGTCCGCCGTCCTCGGTCTCGTGCGCTCCGCCGATCCCGTCATCGGTGATGGTCAGCACCAGCACCGGACCCTCGCGCAACAGCGCGTCGTCCTCGGCGATCACGACCCGCACGGCAACTCCACGCGCACCACAGTAGGGCCACCGGCCGGGCTGGTGAGCACCATGCTCCCGTCCAGGGCCGCGGCCCGCCGCCGGATGCCGGCCAGGCCGCCGCCCTCGCTCTCGCGCGCACCGCCGATCCCGTCGTCGCTCACGGTGACCGTCAGGGTCGCGGGCGGGCCGGCCAGGCGCACCGAGACCTGTTCGGCCCGCGAGTGTTTGGTGGCGTTGGTGAGCGCCTCGGCGATGACGAAATAGGCCGCGGCCTCCACCGCCGCCGGCCGCCGCGCACCCGGTTCGATCTCGACCACGCAGGGAATGGGCGACCGCGCCGCCAATGCCGATATCGCACTGGCCAATCCGCGATCGGCGAGGACCGGGGGATACACCGTGCGCACGACATCCCGCAGTTCGGCGAGCGCCGCGGTCGCGGTGTCCTGCGCGGTGCGCACCATCGCGTCGGCCGCCCCAGGATCCCGCTCGCGCAGCTGCTCGGCGAGCCCCAGCTGCATGATGACCGCCGCGATCCGCGCCTGTGCCCCGTCGTGTAGATCCCGCTCGATCCGCCGCAGCTCCGCGCCGTGCGCGTCCAGCGCCGCCGCCCGGGTCGCGGTCAGCTCGGCCACCCGATGCGCCAGTTCGGCCCCGTCGGCGGGGGCCAGTAGCGCGGCCGCGGTCCGCGCGGTCAGCCCGGCCACCGCGGGCGTCTGCAGGGCGAGCCAGCCCAGCGGCAGCGCGATCAGCGCCGCCGCGAACGCCGTGCCCCACGAGGTCACCGTGAATCCGAAGTTCGTCACCGATCCCGGCGGCGTCAGCCGCCAGTAGGCCGGGACCAGCGCCTGGTTCAGCACGGCGAAGGGCAGCAGGATCGCGACGCTCCCGACCAGCGTTCCGGTCACCGCGTGCAGCACCAGCCACCCGAGGTCCCGCAGGTTGGCGGGATCCCGGGCGACCGTGGCCAGTTGCTCACGCAGCGAACCCGTCATCGGCTGGTAGGCCGCCGCGATGGGCTCACCCAGATAGCGCGCGGCCTGCCGCCGGTCGACGCCCACCAGCCGCCGCACCAGCCGCACCGCCTCCGGCACCGCCGGAATACCCAGCCCGATCAGGCAGAACGCCCCCACCACCGCGAGTCCCACCACCGCGAACATCGACAGCAGAGCGGTCAGCCCACCCATCGCCAGGTACCCCACCGCCGCGGGCAGCCCCCGCAGCCGCCCCAGCACCCATCGCCCCGGCCTCATCGGCCCATAACTGAAACGCTCGCTTCAACCCGTCGCGCCACACCAGCACCGTCCACGCTCTCATTCTCCGCATACCGCGGAAATCGGTGCGCGGGCACACCCGCGCCCGGCGGTCGCACGTCCCGGCCCGGGCCGTCGCACCCGCCTCGTCGTTGTCGTCTTCGTCGCCGCCCGCGTTCGCCGCCGCCGGAGCCGCAGACGTGCCAGGCAGCGGTCGTCGGCGCACCGGCGGCTTCGCCGGTGTGTCGGTGGGCCGCCACGCTCTCGGCTCGCGACGCGAGTCCGGAACGCGGACCGGGCGGCCGCCACCGTTGCCGGCGGCCGCTCGGCGAACCACCGCGACCGCGCCTCGGCCCGCGGTCCCGCGCGGCACGTTCACCGCCG
>NZ_JBEXUS010000196.1:0-6955 GCF_040614455.1 Nocardia sp. NPDC005978 | reverse complement strand
GTTGCTGCCGCGGCTGCCGTTTGAGCGCGGCACTGGTGGCCAGCAGTGCCGGATGGCCGTGCCGCTCGAGGACATACTCCAGCGGGCCGGCAATTGCCGGCCGGTCGCGCGAATTTGCCGGCAACGTGCGAATCAGTCCGCGGCGACCTTGCGGCCCCGAGTGGTCGTTTTCTCGGCGACAGTCTTGGCTGAGACCGCCTTCTTGACGACCGCCTTCTTCGCGTCGGCCTTGGCAGCGGGGTCGGCCGCGGCGGGAACCCGCTTGGCCGCAGCCCGTTTCGCGGGCGTCTTGGCGGGTGCGGCCTTACCGGTCTTCGGCGTCGACCCCGCGTCGATCAGGCGGCTCGCGTTGTCCAGCACGCAATCCAGGCCGAATTGAAAGTTCCGGTCATCGGGTGCGCCGCTGTGATGCCCCTGCGCCCGGGCCCGATCGAGCAGCGGCGCGGTCTCGGCCGAGATGGCGAGATTCTCGTAGTACGCGCTCGGCCCGTCGCTGGACTCCTGGTTCTTGTCGTGAAGGCGTTGCAGCACAATGGATCCGCGCACATGCAACTGGACGGCCGAGTAGGTGTCGACCGCGTCCCCGAGCGACAGCCCAGCCTCCATCAGGCTCGCGATCACGCCTTCGGTCTGGATGGCGCCGACCCGTGCGGCCTCGGCGCTGAGGGACGACCTGATCAAGATCAGATCGCAGAGAATGGGACTGGCCAGGAAGGCTCGGCGCATCGTCCAGGCGTGCTTGGTCAGGGTCTCGCGCCAGCTGCCCGCCTCGACGAAGGGCGGCGGCGCGGAGATATCGTCGACGAGCTGACCCAGTGCGCGATCGGTCATCGCGTTCAGCAGTTCGTCCTTCTTGCGGAAGTACCAGTAGATACTGGTGACCCCGACATCGAGGTGCTTGCCCAGCATGGGCATGCTCAGGTTGTCCAGACCCACCTCCGCGGCGAGTTCGAACGCGCCCCGGAGGATGTCTTCGGGATTGAGAGACCCTCGCTCGCGACGCGGCCGCTTCTCCACGGTTGCCCGCTTCGCCATGTTTCCGCCCCTTCGTGAAGTTCGCTCCCGTGCAACGGTTTGCTGGACGGGCGCCGCGAGTACGACTTCGATCGAAGTCACCACAGTAAATGATACCGCAAGTACAACTACATCCTCGTCGTCCAAGGCTTCGCGAGAACCGTGGGCGGTCACGGCGGCACGACTTGTCAGAGAGTCAAGTGCAGGCACGAGCGTGATCGGAACCGGCAGGCGTCGCATCGCCCGGGGCGGCGTCGAGGGCGTCGACTGTCCGGCACAGAGGTCCGGATGGTCATCGATCAGTTTCCCGGCCAGCGCTATTCATGTCAACTGTAAGTATGACGGTAATGCGCTGCCGAGCCTAGAGGGGCACGTGCGCGATCAGCGTGCCAGGTCCGGGTGCGCGCGCCCGGTGACCACGGGCATCTCGACGAACGTCAGCAGACCCGGTTCGGCGGCACACACGTACGGGATCGAATTCACGCAGTGCGCCGCCGTCACGACGATGCCGGGGTTGCGCTCCAGACCGGCCGCCACGCTGGTCGGGTGCCAGCCGTGAATCGTCACCTGGCAGTCGGGATCACCCTTGACCTCGACCTCGAACCGGACGCCACCGTCGCCGTACTTCCACGGCGGGTCGAGGTGCTCATCGCCCATCAACCAGTTGACCGCGACCCGGACGACCTTGACCTCGCCGATGAACGCCTCCCACGCGAAGCGCTGAGCGGCAACCTGACCCGGTTCGATCGTGCCGATCGGGGACTCGATCGGCGCGGTCGCGACCGCCACCTCACGACTGCTGCGGATCTCGGCGTCGGCGAAACCGAGCGTGTCCAGGCACATCCGCACCGACTGATCGAACCCGTTGTCCAGCAGCGCGAGCATCGGACCGTTCATCGCGTCCTGCGGCGACTGACCGAAACCCATGAGGTGGCGCACGACATCGGGGGCGTCGTAGGTGCGGATGTCCGAGTACTCCTCACCGCGAACGAACGTGATGGCACTGGACAATCCGGTGAAGAACAGCGGCTGCTGCTCGGTGGCGCCACCCGGGTCGATCCCGGTCCCGTGCAGGGTCACCCCGCCCTCGAGCGCGGGAGCGGCCATTCGCTCCTTCTCCTGCGCGGTCGGCCAGAACCAGCCCAGCGGTGTCACGACGTTCTTGCCCGACCGCAGAATCGCCGCCACCTCTTTGGGATTCGGCATCAGCGGCGAGTACAGCACGCAGTCGGCATCGATCGCGAGGATCTCCTCGATGCTGCCGGTGGCGATGACCCCGATCGGCCCGATCCCGGCCAGCTCACCGGCGTCCCGCCCGGCCTTGTCCGCGGAGTGGACCCAGCACCCGACGAGCTCGAGTTCGGGGTGCAGCTGGATCTGGCCGATCGCGGCCCGGCCGAGCCCACCGGTGGCCCACTGGATCACTCGCAGAGTCATGCGAGAAATAGAACAGGTTTCAATACTGGGCGTCAAGGCTCGATCGGGCGCGAGCGGCCGCCGGTCCCCGCGTGCGCGCCGCCCCGAAGTTCGATACAGTTTGTCTCGAATCTTTGAAACAATGTGTCTCATAAGGAGAGTCGTGCGGCCACCCGATCCCCGGACCGTGCGCAGTCGCGACACCGCGCTCGTGTCGGCGCGCGAGCTGCTGATCGAACAGGGCCTGTCCGGCCTCACCCACGGCGCGGTCGCGGCCCGCAGCGGAATCAGCCGGGCCACCCTGTATCGGCTCTGGCCCGAGGCCCCGGACCTGGTCCGCGCCACCGTCGTTCAGCACATCACGCTGTCCCGGCCGCCGCGGACCGGCGAGCTGCGCGCCGATCTGCGCGCGGCGCTGTCCGCGACCCACGCGATGCTGCACGAACCGGCGGTCGAGCAGGGGATGCGGGTGATCGTCGAACGCGCCGGGGTCGACCCCGGATTCGCGGCGGTCAAAGAGGCGCTGTACCGGACCGGCACCGAGCCCGTCCGCGAGATCCTGACTGCCGCCGTGACCGAGGGCGACCTCCCGCCCGACCTCGATGTCGATCTGGCCCTGGACCAGCTGCACGGCCCGCTGTTCTTCCGGCGACTGATAGCCAACCGCCCCTTCGACCTCGAGTACACGTGGTCCGTCGTCGACGACTTCCTGCGGGCCAACCCGAAACCCCCACTCCAGTAGAGGAATCCACCATGACGTCGCTCGAGCCCGGCAGACTCGCCGTCCCGAGAATTCTCGCGGTCGTCGTCGCGATCGCGACCGCCTTCGGCGCGGTGCTCGCCGACCTCGTGGTTCCGGCCGGCGCGGCCCAGCATCTGTACAACGACGCCTGGCCACCGCACGCGAAGTTCCATGACGCGCAATACATCGCCATGACGGTGCTGCTCAGCGTGATCGCCGTCGTGCTGCTCCTGCGGCGTAACGCCCGATCCCGGTCCGACCTCCGGCTGGCCTGCGCGATCCTGTCCACTCCTTGGCTGGCGCTGCTGAGCGCCCCGCTCTTCCCCGGCACCGCGGTCCACGACCCCGAGTTCGACAACCCCACTGTCCTGGGTCTGCATCCTCAGGTGTTCATGGCTGGGGTCCTGCTGATTCTCCTGCTGATCGCCGTACTTCTCGGCACTCGCGTCGTCGAGAAACCCGCCGGGCCGGCTGCCGGCCGGTAAAGCACACCGGCGGTCCGCGCCCGCGAGGACCAGCGTTCGGATCCGGTCTCTCGGCTCTCGTCCGACCGGCTACGCTTCGGGGATCTCGCGGTCCAGCCGGCGGCTGTTGAGTTCGATCAGGCGCGGCCGTGGATGCTGCCGCGCGGAAACGAGGAACTCCGTGACGCAGTGCCCGACAGCCGGAGATCCGCGGCACGGCAGGACCACTCGTCGGAACGCAGGCACTCGCCGATGACCACACCGCGAGACCGATCACGGGGAGTCGGGCGGTTCACCGTCGCGACGTGGTTCCAGGTGGTGCTCGGGGTGATGGGCATCGTGGTGCTGGTGGGCGCGGGTGCGGGTGCGCAGGTCATCGGCAATACCAACGTGGCCACCGACCGGGTGCTGAACCGCACGCAGCCGGCGTTGGTGCAGGCGACTCGTTTACAGGGCGCGTTCCTCGATCAGGAGACCGGCGTGCGGGGGTACGCGCTGACCGGGGATCGGCAGTTCCTCGAGCCGTACACCGCGGGGCTGGAGCGGCAAACCCATGCCGCGGAACAGATCCGGGCGCTGGTATCCGAGTCGCCGCAACTGCTGGCCGATCTGGACGCGGTGCAACGGGCCGCGGACTCCTGGCGCAGCGAATACGCGCTCGCCGGCACTTCCGCGGCGACGGTGCCCGCGGGTTCGACGGTCCGGGGCAAAGCTCTCTTCGATGAACTTCGGGCCCGCCTCGATACCCAGGAACAGGGCCTGCGCACCGCGATCGCCGCGGACCGCGCGGCACTCGAACACGCCCGCGCGCTGCGCAATTGGGTCCTCGGTCTGATGGTGGCGGTCACCTTGCTGACCGGGGTCTTCCTGACCTGGTTCGTTCGCCGTCTGGTAGCGCGGCCGCTGTCGCAGTTGGCGAAGGCGTCGTTGCGGGTCGCCGACGGTGATTTCGAGCATCACATCGAGGTCGCCGGTCCCGCCGATGTCGCGACGGTCGCGGACGCGGTGGAACGGATGCGCGGGCAGGTCGTCGCGGAACTGGACTCCTCGCGGGCGCAGGAGGCGCTGCTGTCCGAGCAGAAGGACGTGCTCGACGCGCAGGCCGAGGACCTGCGGCGATCCAACAGCGAACTCGAGCAGTTCGCGTACGTGGCCTCGCACGATCTGCAGGAGCCGCTGCGCAAGGTTGCCTCGTTCTGTCAGCTGCTCGAAAAGCGCTATGGCACTCAACTGGACGACCGAGGCAAGCAGTACATCCACTTCGCGGTCGACGGCGCCAAACGCATGCAGACCCTGATCAACGACCTGCTCACGTTCTCCCGCGTCGGGCGCGACACCGCCACCGCCGCGGTGGTGGACCTCGGCACGTGCCTGAACAACGCTGTCGGCGATCTGGGTTCGGTGATCGACGACTCCGGCGCCCGGCTCGAACTGCCCGACGGGCTGCCGCGAGTCAACGGGGACTCGACATTGCTGAGCATGCTGTGGCAGAACCTGATATCCAACGCCATCAAGTTCCGGTCACCGGACCGGACACCGCTCGTGCGGGTCGCCTGCGAACTCGATCCGGAAGCGCGCATGTGGGTCGTGACGGTGACCGACAACGGGATCGGGATCGAACCCGAGTTCGCCGAGCAGGTGTTCGTGATCTTCCAGCGGCTGCACGCCAAGGATGTGTACGCCGGCACCGGGATCGGACTGGCGGTGTGCCGCAAGATCGTCGAGTACCACGGCGGCACGATCGGGATCGACACCGCGTACACCGGCGGGACGCGTTTCCGGTTCACCCTGCCCGTCTCGGCCGAGAACGACGACCACTCGACTACCACCCCTGATTCGACCGCTGTTGCCCTCGAAGGAGTTCCGCTGTGATGACCACCCGTGTGCGACCCGCCGACATCCTGCTCGTGGAGGACGACCCGGGCGACGAGCTCATGACCATCGAGGCGTTCGAGGAACACGGCATAGGCAGCACCTTGCACGTGGCCCGGGACGGGCAGGAAGCCCTGGATTTTCTGTTCCGGCGCGGCGAGCATCTGCACGCACCGCGGCCGGACCTGATCCTGCTGGATCTGAACCTGCCCAAATACAGTGGCCGCCAGGTGCTTTCCTCGATCCGCGCGGACGCCGATCTGGCCACCATCCCCGTGGTGATCTTGAGCACGTCCTCGGCGCAGGACGACATCGTGACCTGCTACCGCATGTTCGCCAACGCGTACGTCACGAAACCCACCGACCTGGACGACTACACCAACGCCGTGGCCCGCATCGACGAATTCTTCGCTCAGCTCGCACAACTGCCGCACCGCACGGGCCGCTCCTGAACCCGCGGTGGGGGTCACGGAAACCCCTGCGGCAAAGTTGCTGACGTGTGCGGTGTTTGAACGGATCGATTCTGGCAATGCCCGAGATGCCAACACCCATTCGCACCCGAGGAACCGTGATGTCACCCGAACACGCAGTATCGATCGGCCACACACGCAGCGCCCGCGGTCGCGGCGACTCGTACGACAACCTCGAACCCCTCCTGCGTGAGCTCGCGGACCTGACCGCCGGCAGCCCCGAACACGCCGCGCTGCGGCAGTCGGTGATCGAGAAGGCGCTGCCGCTGGGCGAGCACATCGCCCAGCGCTACAGCGGGCGCGGTGTCGAGTACGAGGATCTGGCCCAGATCGCCGCGTGCGGGGTGATCCTGGCGGTGGATCGTTTCGATCCCACCGTGGGCGCTTCGTTCCTGGGTTTCGCGATCCCGACGGTGATGGGCGAGGTGAAGCGGTATTTCCGGGACAGCACGTGGGCGGTGCGGGTACCGCGCCGGATCAAGGAGCTGCGCCAGCAGCTCAGCGTCGCGATTCCCGAACTCGCGCAACGCCTGGACCGTGATCCCACCGCCCGGGAGCTCGCCGAACACCTGGACACCGATCTCACCGAGGTCACCCAGGCGTTGATCGCCAACAACGCCTACACCACCCAGTCCCTGGACGCCCGTTCGCAATCCGACGACGGTGACGCCACCCCGATGATCGCTCCCGCGCGCCTGTCCGTCGTCGAGGAGGGATACGCGCTGATGGAGGATTCGATCACCATCGGCCCCCTGCTGGGGACGCTGTCCGAACGGGAGCGGCGGATCCTGCGCATGCGGTTCGGCCAGGAGATGAGCCAGGCCGAGATCGCCAAGGTGCTGGGCGTGTCCCAGATGCAGGTCTCGCGCCTGCTGGCCCAAACCCTGAAGAAGTTGCGCGACCAAGCCGTGGACTCCGAGCTCGCCCAACAGATCGCCTGAGGACATCGGCGCCGCACACCCGGGGCGGGTGTGCGG
>NZ_JBEXUS010000195.1:0-7013 GCF_040614455.1 Nocardia sp. NPDC005978 | reverse complement strand
CCGGCTGCTTCTTGCCGCCCCCGGCGCCGCTGTCCGGTGCGCCGCCGCCGGGTGCGCCACCCGGTGCGCCGCTGTCGGGACCCGCGCCATCGGGTCCGTCGGGCACGAGGTCACCCACGCCGTCGGCGGTGAAACCGGTGTTCTCCGCGGCGAGTCCGTCGGCGGGTTTGCCGGTGTAGGGCAGCAGCAGCGATTCGGTCGTATTCGTCTCCACCAGTACGTCTTCGGCCAGACCGCAGGGCTTGCCGGTCAGGGCGCGCAGGTTGGACAGCGCCACCGAATAACCGGGGTACTGCGCGTAGGCGGCGTGCGCCATGGACGCCACCTCGAACAGCACCACGGCCGCCGCGGCGATGGTCAGCGGGCGAACGGCCATCCGGTCGGCACGGCCGGGGTCGGTCGCGGGTCGGTAGGGCTCGCGGTAGTACCGCCACCCGGCGATCGCCAGCGTCAGCACCGCCGCGGTGAGGAACAGGGTGGACACCGCCACCCCGCCCAGCTCCGGGGCCCGATTCGACCACGGCACACCGTAACCGGAGACGTACCACCAGCCGTTGGAACCGGTGGTGGTCACGGCCAGCAGGAACAGCACCCCCGCGGCGAACAGGGTCCGCTTGTAGGCCGCTCGAATCACGGTGCCGCCCACCGCGACCGTGGTCACCGCCGCCAACGCCGCGGCCAGGCCCGCGTACACCCCGAGGTGATGGGTCCACTTGGTCGGGGTGAACATCATGAGCAGCAGCGACATGAACACGATGCCCAGCACCCGGACCACCGGGCCGCGCGCGGTGTCGGGGATCCGCCCGCCGCGAGCGCGCAGCACCAGCACGCACACCACCAGGCAGCCCAGCATGGCCAGAATGCCGAAACGGCGCGCCAGCGAGCCGTCCGGGTTCAGCGACAGCAGCGTCTCCCAGCGCGAGAACTCCTCGTACCAGGACTTGTCGGGACCGATGAGCTGCCGCACGCGGGTGGCCTCGAGCACCGTGGCCAGGGTCTGATCGGCGAAGACCACCACCAGCACGAGGGTCCCGGCGGCGGTGATCGGCGCGAGCAGCGCGCCCAGGGCCAGTGGCCGCCCGGCGGGGGCGGTCACGGCGCGGACCCGGGTGACGATCGTGTGCAGAACCGGTCGCGAACCCGCGATCAGCGCTGCGAGACAGATCAATCCGCTCGGCCCGGCCGCCAGCGCGAACGCCGCGATCAGGACCGCGACGGCCGCCGGGAGCAGGCGGCGGGTGGCGATGGCGCGTTCCATCGAACACCAGGTGAGCAGGGCGGCGAGGGCGATCAGGGGTTCGGGGCGCAGGCCGTTGTTGAACGGCAGCCACACCGCCAGGAACACCAGTCCGGCCGTCCAGCGCGCGGCCGCACCGGTGCGCACCCGGGAACCCAGGCGCGGCAGCACTTCCCGGCTGATGACCCACCAGCACAGCAGGCCGGCCAGCAGGGCGGGCAGACGCAGGAAGACGCTCGCATCACTGATGCGGGTCAGATAGGCCAGCACCTCGTACGGCCAGCCGAAGGGAGCTTCGGCGACGCCGAACCAGCGGTAGTAGTTGGCCGTGTACCCGGCGTGCTCGGACACCCGGGCCATGGTCAGGATGTAGCCGTCATCGGAGGTGTTGGCCCCGATCACATGCCACAGCGCCAACGTGGCGCCGACCACGCCGTCGGCGGGGGTGACCCGCCACCAGCGCGCGGGCAGGAAGCGCCGCGCGCGCCTGCCGTCGGCGGAATCGATGCGGTGCAGGCAGATCAGGGCGATCAGCGTGCACAGCAGCGCCCCGATCATGGCGGCGAGTTTGAGGCCGCCGGGAGCCGAGGAGAAGCGGGAATCGATGTCCGCGTGCAGTTTCGCGTCGCCGAGGGCGGCGCGTTCGAGGTCGGTGTAGACGCCGACGAGCTGCGGGCGGATGTCACCGTCGATGGTCTTCGTGAACGGGGAACCGTCGGCGCGGGTCACGCCCGTCACCTCGACCGTGGTTGCCGTGGAGGTCGAGCGCAGGATCAACGCGGCGCACTTCGGCGCAGGCGCGGGTTCCGGATTCGCGGCGGGCGCAACGGCATTGGCGGGCGGCTTGGCTCCGATCGGAGGGGTCGTGCCCGGCGGTGGTGTGGTGCCGGGTGGCGGGGTGCTCCCCGGAGGCGGGGTCGTGCCCGGCGGCGGAGTGCTTCCCGGCGGCGGTGTGCTGCCGGGCGGCGGCCCGCCGATCGGCGGCGGTCCACCGGGTCCGCTCGGTCCACTCGGTCCGCCCGTCGGCGGATTCCCGGGCGGCATACCGCCTTCGGGCCCGTTGCCGTTCGGCCCGCGCAGTCCCTCGGGCCCGGCCGGCTCTTTCGCGGTGACCGCTTTCGCGGCCTCGGCGCCGAGGATCTCCGACAGCGGCGCGCTCAGCAGTGGCACTCCCCGCACCACCACCGACAGCGTTCGCTCCGACTCCGGCTTCGCCTCGGATGCCGACTCCGTCTTCGCACCGGACGTCGTCTCGATCCGGGCGATCAGGCCCTGCTCGGCAGCGCCCGGCGCTTTCGCCGGTACCGTGGACAGCACCGTTCCGGTGGCCAGATCACGCAGGGCCGTACACGGCACGCTCGCGTTCAGCGACAGCGGAACATAATCCACCAGCGGCGCGGTCAGCTGGACCGACTGCGCCTGTGGCCATTCCACACTCGTTCGATCCTGCCGAACCGGCAGCAGCGGTGTCAGCACCGCCAGTAGAACTCCTAGAACCCCCGACACAAGGGCGATCAGTTGTACCCGGAGCAATCCGGGAGAATCTGCACGCACGAATGCCGATGCTAACCATAGGACCTGGGAAACACCCCGTGGGTTTTCGGCGGCCCTGGTCAGGGAATCGGGGCGTGATCGAGCGCGCGGACGGTCCGCGAAATCGGCGATGCGATGCGCGGGCCCGGCCGGGAGGTGCGGCGACCCGCCGCGGCCGGCCCAGCGAATCGCCGAGCCGAACGCGACGGGCAGCGCGCGGGACGGCCGTGCCCCGTGCCTCCGGTCACTCGATGGTGAAACCGAACGTGGGCGCGGAGCCCTCGCCCTTGTTCGCGTCGTAGGTCACCACATAGGCGCCCTTGGCCGGGCTCGGCACCACGAAGACGACGTAATTCTTCGCGTTGTCGATGGTTTCGTTGCGATTGAGCAGTTCATTGATCGGGCCGCGAATATCGGCGGGCAGGGATTGCCCGTCCGGCGTCTTGATCGTGAAGTAGTCGTAGTAGACATTCGTGCCGCCGTCGGGAATTCCGGATCCGCCGCGCAGCGTGATGCGCAGCGCGAGATCCATTTTCCCGTTCTCGTTCTTGGTGTAACTGGGCGCGAGGGTGCCGCCGGTGACCTGGACCGTGGTCTGATCCTGGGTCAGGCTTCCCGAGACGTTCAGCGTCTTGGGCTCGACGCTGACCACCTTGCCCTTGGCCGCGAGCGGAATGATGGTCTGGTTGTCCGCGGCCTGGCCGTAGACCAGGGTCAGGGTGTCGATGAGATGCTCCGGGTCCGAGAGCTTCTGGATGGAGGTCGTGGCGCTGCCGGTCGCCGTGCCCTTGCCCGGCACCGTCGGATTGTCGAAGCCCGCGCCGCCGTCGATCTCGCTGCCGAATTGCAGCGACGGGTAGACGCTCAGGGTCTTGCTGTCGGTCGTGGTGTTCTTGTAGGTGATGTCGATGCGGATCTTCGCGCCGCCGTACTCGTCCGGCACCACCGTCGCCTTGTCCACGGTGATGTCGAAGCCCTCGTACCAGCCGGTCTTGCCGATGCTGCGCACGGTGGCCTGGCCCTGTCCACCGCCGCCGGACGAACTCGGCTGTCCCGGTTGCCCGGTGCCCATCGGCGCCGCGTTCTCCGAGGCGCCGGGTCCGCCGGCGGTGTCCTTGTCGGTGCACGCCGTGCCGAGCACGGCCGTCGCCCCGATGAGCAGGGCCGTCGCGATGACGGTGCCCCCGCGATGTCTGCGCCCGGCGCTTCCCGCCCGGGTCCGGTTGATCGATCGCACGCTGCCTCCCATAGATTCGTGATCCAGTGCGCGCCGCTGCCCCTGACGAGCGAGTGTTTCGCAATGAGATCCCCTGGTGCCGCGTCGTCGTTAACGCGGTGTCGCCCCGGCACTCCCATCAATTGATCGTGGTCGGGTGAATGTGGTCGTCGTAGGGCAGCGGGCCGTCCACGAACGAGCGCACCCACAATCCGTTGACGGTGATGTCGCCGCCGTGATTGCCCAGGAAGGCGATATCGGCGGCGTCGCGGCCGGTGGCGATGCGCACGAGACTCGAGCGCGGCGCCAGCCGGGTGGGATCGAAGACCTGCCAGTCACCGTCCACGTAGGCCTCGGCGACCGAGTGGAAGTCCATGGGCATGCAGCCCGGCGGATAGACCGAGGCGACGCGGGCGGGCACGCCCACCGCGCGCAACAGCGCGACCATCAGGTGGGAGAAGTCCCGGCACACGCCGTTGCTGGTCAGCAGGGTGTCCACCGCGCTGTCGCTGGGGGCGCTGCTGCCCGGCAGATAGCCGATGCGGTCGGCGACCCATGCCGCCACCCGGCCGGGCGTCTCCGGATCGTCTATGCCGCAGCCGAATTCGGAGGCGGCGAAGCCGAGCATCTTGTCCGACTCCACGAATCGGCTGGGCCGCAGGTACAGTGCCAGGTCGTAGTCCGAGGGGGGTTCGGGGCGCGCCGCGCCGAGGACCCGTGCGCTGTATTCGGTGCGGAGATTGCCCGCGCCGCAGCGCAATACATGAATCCGGGAGCCGTGCGGACCGCTCACTTCCTTGGCCGTCCGGCGCACGCCACCGAGCTCGAAGCTCAGTGATTCGATCACCTCGACGCCGGGCTGGTGGGCCACCGCGATCTGGAATTCGAGCAGGGATTCGGCATGGACTTCGACGTCGAGAAGAACCGAGACGTCACGCTTCACGCTCCGATTCTCGCAGGCGAAGCCATGCCCCCGTGGGGTACCGGCACGATCCCGCTAAGCTTTGTTGCTCATGGCCCTAAGCGCGACATTGCACAACTTCTCCGTTCAGCTCGCGGACATCGATCGCGGTGTCTACGAGGACCTGGAGTTGCGGTTGGCGCGGCACCCCTCCGAGAACGACGAATTCATGCTGACCCGGCTGCTCGCCTACTGCCTCGAGTACGAGGAGGGCATCGCCTTCAGCGACGGCGGGGTCTCGGCGACCAAGGAACCCGCCGTGCTGGTCCGGGATCTGACCGGCCGGGTGACCGCGTGGATCGAGATCGGCTCGCCCGACGCGGACCGGGTGCACCGGGGCAGCAAGCTCGCCGACCGGACCGCGGTCTACACCCACCACGATCCGGCCAAGGTGCTGGCGCAGCTCAGCGGCAAGAAGATTCACCGGGCGCGGGACATCACGCTGGTCAACTTCGAACCGGACTTCATCGAGAAGGCGGTCGAGGCGATCCAGCGGCGCAACGCGGTATCGATCTCGATCACCGAGGGCGATCTGTACCTCGACCTCAACGGCTCGAGCTTCAAGACCGTCATCGAGAAGCGGACGCTGAGCTAGCGCCCGCGGTCAGGACCCCGGGCGGATGATCATCAGGACGACCACGATCGTCCACAGCAGGTTGTAGATTCCGGCCAGCATGCCCAGGGTGCGCAGGCGCTTGCCGTCGTCGGGGTCGCGCAGGGCCTCCTTCTGCATCGGGTGGATCTGCACGGCGAGCAGTACGCCCGCCAGGACGGTGATGACCATGGCCGCGGTGATCCATATTTCGCCCATGCGGCCCTGGACCGAGGCCAGGATCATGCCGATGACGGGGACCGCGATCCCGGCCACGGCGTATTTGCCGGTGATGCGGTGCAGCAGCCGGGCGACCGCGACATTGCGCTCCGAGGGCTCGTCATTCGGGCCGGGCGCACCCGCGGTGACGAGGGCGTAGCGGGGGAAAAGACTGGTCGCGACGGCCGAACCGCCGATGAAGACGATGCTCGCCACCACGTGCACCGAAAGCAGAAAATGCTGCAAGGTCAACTCCAGTATCCTTCAGGTGCATTGAAGCTTAGCCGCAAGCTTCAATAAGGTTGAAGGATATGGCGTATTTCACTCGACGGCGCGGTATGCCCTGGTCAGGACGCCGTCCAACCGGCGAAGGCGGCCAGTAGCGCCGCGCCGACCTGTCGCAGGATGGGATCGGAGTCCGGACCGAACAGCCGCTCGTCCACCTCGGTCACCGCGTTGCGGGCCGCGCCGAGCAGGGCCGTGCCCGCCTCGGTCAGTTCGATGGTCGAGGCCGAACCCGCCCGGGCGTTCCGGTCCCGTACCAGCCCCGCCGCGACCAGACTCTTCACCGCGGTGTGCACGCTCTGCACGCTGGTGCCGGACATCCGAGCCAGGTCGCTGAACGACGCCCCGGGGACGCCGGAGATGTGACCCAGCAGCCCGAGCCGGCTCACCGTCAGTTCGAGCGGCGCGAGTGCGGCGGCGAGTTCGGTCTCGACCCTGCGCGCCAGGGTCAGCACCAGAATCGACGCACTCGACACCGGCGGGCGCTGTGCCGAATCCTCGGAGGTCATCCGGCCATCTTCGCGCACCGCCGGGCACGTGGGCGAACCGCACGTGGCGCATCGGGACAACTCGACCTGTGCGCCGCCGGGTGGCCTGGGCGGTGTTACCCCGGCGTGGCCGGGCAGCCGGGGTTGGCGGAGGGCGGGGCCGCCCGGGCCGCAGCGGCCGGCAGCCGGATAGCCGGAGTGGTTGGGCGGCCTGGCAATTCACCATGCCGCTGCCGGAAACACGGATCGGGCCCGGCAATTGCCGAGCCCGATCCGTTGTCATTCGTGCCGCGCGCGTGAATTCACGCGCGCCGCTCAGTAATTGCGCGTGCCGCGACGCTGCTGCTCGCCGGTGGCGGCCGACTGCGGGCGCGAGGCCCGGCGGCGGGGAGCACCCGCGTGCGCGCGTGCGCCGTCGGTGCTGCGGGTCGCGGTGCCCGCGGCCGAGCGCTCGTCGGAGCGAGTCGCACCGGTGGCGCGAC
>NZ_JBEXUS010000194.1:0-7037 GCF_040614455.1 Nocardia sp. NPDC005978 | reverse complement strand
GGGTGCCGTTCGCGCACTCAACGCGAGCGTGCCGCGGCTTGGGCCCCGGCAAGTTCCCGCCAGCAGCCACGTGGCCGGTAAGCGAGCGGTTCCGGGCCACTTTCGCGTGCGCGTGTCTGCCTCGGTTCACGCCCGCTGGGCACGAACGCCCGTACGATCCGGGCCGGTCGAGGCGGTCGCCGAAGGCGCGGTGCGGGGCCAGGTCCAGGCGAACCGCAGGATGAGGGCGAGCAGGACCAGCTCCAGCGCGACACCGAGGCCGTAGAAGAACAACCACGTCTCGCCCGACACGTTGAAGACCGTGACGGGGACGTAGAGCACGGCGACGGCCAGGTTCGCGACGCGGCTCGCCCCGGCGGGCATGATCATCGACAGCGCGATCATGAAGATCGGGACGGCCATGAGGGTCAGCGCCGTGATCGAGAAGGTCTGGGAGACATCGAACTCGAAGACCTTGCCGTCGAGGATCTCGTCGATGACGCCGGGTGTGTAGAAGTTGAGAATGTCCACGTAGACGTACAGGAACATGAAGCTCGCCCAGCACGCGGCGAGCTTGGCGCGCACCGGGATCGGCGGGTCTTCCAGTGCGGTGGTGGGGTGATGGGGTGTCATGGCGGGCTCCGTTGCTGCTGTGGGTCGGTAGGTCCACGATCGTCGAGCCCGGCGGCGGGCACACCCGCCCGGAGGCCGGAGTTCGCCCGGCCGATGGCACGAGTTCGCTCTCGTCCTTTCGGCTGGTCCGCCGCGGCGTGCCGATCCCTAGGCTGGAGTCGTGGTCACCTTCCGGCACTCCCTCCGGCACGAGCCGAGACCCGGCGACGCCCCGCCCGTCGGCCGGCTGGACTGGCTGCTGGTGGGCGTTTTCGTGGCCGCCACCGTGGTCGAGTGCATCGTCCGGGCGGGCTCGTCCCGGCTTCCCGTGGCGGCGGTCCTCGCCCTGGCGCTGGTGCCCGCCCTGCTCTGGCGGCGGAGCCGCCCGCTCACCGCCGCCCTGCTGGGGTGGGGTGTCGCCGGGCTGCTCTCGGTCCTCCAGCTCGCCGGGCGTACCGGGGACCTCGGCCTCTACTCCATGATGGTCATCCCGATCCTGCTGTACTCCCTGGTGCGGTGGGGTTCGGGACGCGAGATGCTCTGGGGGACGGCATTCGTGACAGTCGTTGTCGCGCTGGGGATGTACGCGGCGGCCGCGGGCCCGGCCGATGTCTTCGGTGGCATCGTCCTGCTGCTGTTGTTCGTCGCGCTGGCGGTGGTGTTCCGCTACCGCGCGGATCTCTGGCATCGCCGGCAGCGCGAGATCCGCAATCAGGAGCGGGTGGCGCTGGCACGCGAGCTGCACGACACCGTGGCCCACCACGTCTCGGCCATCGCGGTGCAGGCGCAGGCCGGTGGCGTGGTCGCCCGCACCCGGCCGGAGCAGGCCGCCGAGATCCTGGCCGCGATAGAGTCCGAAGCATCGCGAACCCTGGCGGAGATGAGGTCGATGGTGCGGGTGCTGCGTGAGGACGGGGCCGCCGCCTACGCACCCGCGCCGGGTGTCGCGGACCTGCCCGCGCTGGCGCGCACCGACGCGACGCCCGGTGTCGAAGTTTCCCTGGACGGTTCGCTGACGCGGCTGGCGCGACCCGTCGACGCCGCGCTCTACCGGCTCGCGCAGGAGTCGCTGACCAACGCCGTACGCCACGCTCGGGGCGCGACCCGGGTCGGGATCGACGTCCGCCGGGCGGGCGACGCCGTCCGGCTGCGGGTCAGCGACGACGGGCGGACCGAGCCGGGGCCGGTACCGGAGCCCGGCTTCGGCCTGCTCGGCATGGGTGAACGCGCCCAGCTGCTCGGCGGAACGCTGTCCGCGGGCCCCGGTCCCGAGGGCGGCTGGGTGGTCGAGGTCGTGCTGCCGATGCTGGGGCCGGCATGAGCATCCGGGTCGTCGTGGCCGACGACCAGGACCTGGTCCGAACCGGGCTGGTGATGATCCTCGGTGCCTATCCCGATCTAGAGGTCGTGGGGGAGGCGGCGGACGGGCTCGCCGCGCTCGACCTGGCGGCCCGGCTGCGGCCCGACGTCCTGCTCGTCGACATCCGGATGCCCGGACTCGACGGCGTCGAGGTGACACGGCGCCTGGCGGGGCCCGGCGTGGCCGACCCGATGGCGGTCGTCGTGATCACCACCTTCGACCTCGACGAGTACGTTCTCGGCGCACTGCGCGCCGGCGCTCGCGGTTTCCTGCTCAAGGACGCCGGGCCGGAGCTGCTCGTGCAGGCCATTCGCGCGGCGGCCGCCGGAGACGCGCTCATCGCCCCCAACGTGACCCGCCGGCTGCTCGCGACCTTCGCCGACCAGCGGCCGCCGGCGCCGGTTCAGCCCATCGACCCGCTCACCGAGCGCGAGGAGGAGGTGCTCGCGCTGGTGGCCCGCGGCCGGACCAACGCCGAGATCGCCGCCGCGCTCTTCGTCGGCTTGAGCACGGTCAAGTCCCACGTCGCGGCCCTGATGGCCAAGCTCGGCGCGCGCAACCGTGTCGAGATCGCGATGTGGGCATACGACACCCGACGCGTGCGGGGCGAGTAGCTGATACCGATCGCGGCGCGGGCCGCGATCGTATGGCGATCACCGAATTGGTTGCCGCTCACCGTGATCGGATGCTCGACGCCCCGTCGGAGGCACCTGTCCTGGGTCGCCGATCACCCCGGCGCGGTGAACGCGTCCGTTGATGTTCTCGGTGGTCGTGCCGTCCGGATCAGCGGGGGCCCCGCGGGCGAATTATCGGGCTTCTTCCGGTGTTTCGAGACCGGGCAGCTGCCGGTGGTCGGTGATCGAACCGATGTCCCGCCCGATGTGGGGAACCGGGCCGAGGATGATGCGGCCGCCGGTCTCGCCCACCGAGAACATCTTCCGCGATATTCCGGCAAACTCTTTGTCTTCGTGACTCTTCTGGAAATTCATGCGATGAAGCCCTCTTCTCCGAAGTGCCGACGGCAAGGTGAAGCGCATCCTGGGCCGCCGTTTACAGTGTTCTGGCGCTGATCTTAGCCAGAAACCAACTGTTCGCATTGTTATTTGAGCACGGGTGTGCCGCGCGCAGGCAACGATTTGGTATGGCATAGCAACTTTTCAGCGTGTCGATGTCGCGCAGGGGATCGGCGGGTTCGGCGCGCGCCGCCGGTAGGGTTGCGCGCAGCGTGCGGCCCGGTGCGGCTCGCAGCCGGGCGGGTGTTGCTTCTATCGGGAGGACAGTGCGTGCGGGGCAAGGGAAGCGCCATTGTGGTGGGTGGATCGATAGGCGGACTGGCCGCCGCGATCGCGCTGGCGCGCAATGGCATTCGAACAACGGTGCTGGAGTCGCGGGACGCGTTCGACGGACGCGGCGGGCTGGGCGTGGACTATCGGCTGCTGTGCGCGGTGACCGGGGAGGATCCGGAGGACGCCCTGGCCTATCTCCACGGCCATCGCCGTCCGACCGGTTTCAACGCGCTGCACAACTGGCTCGCGGAGGTGGCGGCCCGGGTGATCGGGCTCGACCTGCGGCTCGGTTCCGATGTCACCGAGGTGGATCAGGACGACGATTTCGCCTATGCCGCAACCGGTTCGGCGGAGTTCGAGGCGGATGTGCTGATCGGGGCGGACGGCGGGCACGGCCCGGCGCGCGCCGCGGTCGATCCGGACCGGGCGTCGGCGGGTTACTCGGGATATCTCACCTGGCGCGGCTGGATCGCCGACGACGCGTTCCCGGCGGGCGCCGCGGTCGGCGAGGCGACGTTCGTATCCGGGGAACAGGTCCTGGTGGCGCGCCCACTGCCGGGGCTGACCGGCCGAATCCCGTCGAAAGGCTTGCGCGCCATGGGTTTCGCCTGGCACGACCCGACCCGGGCCCGGCTGCTCGAAGCACACGGCTGTATCCGCGACGGGCGGATTCTGCGTGGCCTCGAGCCCGAGTTGTTCCCGCCGGACCTGGCCGCGAAGCTGGCCGAGCAGGCCCGCCGCCGCTGGCCCGCCCCGTGGGGTGCGGCGGTGGCGGAGTGCTTCGAACAGGGTCTCGTCCACGGCGCGCCGACCGGTGATCAACTGCCCGAGCGCCTGGCGCACGGCCGGGTGGCCCTGCTGGGATCGGCGGCCTACACGCGGGCCCCGGCGATCGGTCACGGTGACAACGCGAGCGTCGATGACGCCCTCGCGCTGCGGGACAGCCTCGCCGCCGGCGTCCTGGGTTCCCGCGGCCCCGCGGCCCTGACCGCTTACGAAGGTCTGCGCCTGGCTCCGGCTCGCGAACTGGCGGCCGCGAGCCGGCGGTGGGGCGGCGCCTACACCGGGTCCGCTTCGGTGCCCGGCGACCCGAGCCCGAGCATGTCCAACAGGTAGCGGCAGTCCGCGGCGTCCAGGGCCCGGCTCGCGATGGTGCGGCTCGCCAGTGCGTTCTGCCGGGCTGTCGCCGCGCGCTCAGCGGCGCGCGCCGCACCGAACTCGCCCTGCTCAGCGAACAGATCCGAGGGTTGTGTCGAGGTCATATGAATACTTCCCGGAAGCCACGCCGGGTCGCCGTATCCGAATGACTAGGGTCGACTCCGCCTACCTGGCACCGTACGGGGTGCGCTCGCCCGCCACCCACGGACCTATCAAATTGCATGATTCGTCCCAAGCGTCGTCCATCCGGCCCTGTGCCCGGCCCAGCTCGGTCGCGGGTGGCCGACCCGGCCTCGAGCGCCCGCCAACCGCGGCAACCCGGCCATCGGCCAACCGCGGCAACCCGGCCATCGGCCAACCGCGGCAACCCGGCCATCGGCATCGTGACCGGCGTTACAGTGGGGGACGGGGCGATGTGAAGGACACCGATTGAGCACACTCGCGCAGGGCAGCCCGTGGGTCGCGGTCCGGGCGGACGACGACGTCGCGCAACTGGCGTCGCGGATGTCCGTCGCGCACAGTTCGTTCCTCGCGGGAAGCGCCCTGCCGACCGTGCGCCCGTGTGGCGATTCGGTGCGGTCGGTGGTGCTCGACTCCTGGCGGCGCAGCCGCAGCAACGGGGTCGATCCGGACGGCTTCGGCGGTGCGGTCGAGCTGGCGGGCGCGGATCTGCACCGCTATCGCGCCACCCATCCCACCGCGCTGATCCGGCCGGTGGTGCGAAAACTGCTGGTGGAGGACGCCGCGGAGGCGGGTCTGCTGGTGGCGATCAGTGACGCGCGGGGGCGGTTGCTGTGGGTCGAGGGCGATCCGAAGGTCAAGGATCAGGCCACCGGCATGAACTTCGTGGAGGGCGCGGACTGGAGTGAGGACAGGGTCGGCACCAATGCCCCCGGCACCGCGCTCGCGCTCGATCATCACGTGCAGATCTTCGGGGCCGAGCATTTCAGCCGCGTGGTGCACGAGTTCAGCTGTACCGCCGCGCCGGTGCACGACCCGCTGAGCGGGGAGATCATCGGCGCGATCGACATCACCGGTGGGCCCCGGGTCGCCGCGCCGGAGGTGCTGTCGCTGATCCGGGCCACCGTGGTCGCGGCGGAATCGGAACTGCGCCTGCGGCTGCTGGGCGTGCCCGCGCGCCCGGAGCCCGCCGTCGCGCGCCTGCAGGTACTGGGTCCGGGGCGGCCCGCGCTGACGGTCGACGGCGAGCGAATTCGCCTGTCCCAGCGGCACGCCGAGATTCTGTTGCTGCTGGCCGAGCATCCCGAGGGTTTGAGCGCCGACCATCTGGCCATGCTGCTGGACGAGTCCGAACTCGATCCGGTGACGGTGCGCGCGGAGTTGTCGCGGGTGCGAAAGATAGTGGGCGCCAGCGGGTTGGGCTCGCGGCCGTATCGGCTGCTGACGCAGCTGGACACCGACATCGCCGTGGTGCGCCGCGCGCTGGCCCGGGGTGATGCCGCGGCGGCGCTGCGCGCGTATCCGGGTGCGGTGCTGCCGCGTTCGCTCGCGCCGGGCATCGTCGAGTTGCGCGCCGATCTGCACGCGCGGGTGCGGGCGACGCTGCTGGCGGTGGGCGATCGCCGCTTGCTCGCGCGCTGGACCGGTTCGGTGGACGGCCGCGACGATATCGCCGCCTGGTGCGCCTATCTCGCGTCGCTGGACCGCAATTCGTCGATGTACGCCCAGGTCGCAGCGCAATTGACGCTGCTGGATCGCAAATTGGGCGTCTGACCAGTTTGTTGCAACGGTGCTGCAACATGCCCGCTCGTAGCGTTCTGGATCACACCTGACACCGCACGTATCGTCAGCACATCCAGGAGCCTTCGATGACTGTCTTCGCCCGCCCCGGCACCGACGGGGCCGCCATGTCCTTCCAGTCCCGCTACGAGAACTGGATCGGCGGCGAATGGGTCGCGCCCGTCAAGGGGCAGTACTTCGAGAATCCGACGCCGGTCACCGGCCAGACCTTCTGCGAGGTCGCGCGCGGCACGGCGGAGGACATCGAACTCGCGCTGGACGCCGCGCACGCCGCCGCTCCCGCGTGGGGCAAGACCTCGGTCGCCGAGCGCTCGGTCATCCTCAACCGGATCGCGGACCGCATGGAAGAGCAGCTCGAGGCCATCGCCCTGGCCGAGAGCTGGGACAACGGCAAGCCCATCCGCGAGACCATGGCCGCGGACATCCCGCTCGCGATCGATCACCTGCGCTACTTCGCGGGAGCCGTTCGCGCCCAAGAGGGTTCGATCTCGGAGATCAACAGCGACACCGTCGCCTACCACTTCCACGAGCCGCTCGGCGTTGTCGGGCAGATCATTCCGTGGAACTTCCCGATCCTCATGGCCATCTGGAAGCTCGCCCCCGCGCTGGCCGCCGGCAACGCGGTGGTGCTCAAGCCCGCCGAGCAGACCCCGGCCTCGATCCTGTTCCTGATGAGCGTCATCGGCGACCTGCTCCCGCCCGGCGTGGTGAACATCGTCAACGGCTTCGGCGTCGAGGCGGGCAAGCCCCTCGCGTCCAGCCCGCGCATCAAGAAGATCGCCTTCACCGGTGAGACCACCACCGGCCGGCTCATCATGCAGTACGCCTCGCAGAAGGTCTGGCCGGTGACCGGCGTCGGATTCTCGAAGTACTGCCCCTTG
>NZ_JBEXUS010000193.1:0-7262 GCF_040614455.1 Nocardia sp. NPDC005978 | reverse complement strand
CCCGGTTCTTCCCTCCCTCCGCTCCTCCGCTTCGCTCCCCCGCTCCACTCAGTCCAGAACCGGGCGGGCCGCGAACCACGGGGCGGGGCTCCATGGGCGGAGGACTATGGGCGGGGGTCCATGGGCGGAGGACTATGGGCGGGGGTCCATGGGCGGAGGTCCATGGGCGGGGGTCTATCGGTGGGGGTCTATCGGTGGGGGTCCATGGGCGGGGGTCTATGGGTGGGGGGCCTGTGACGCATATCCGCGTCGACAGCGATCGGCGGGTGCTGCGAGTATGGGCGGCATGGGTTCACCGGATGCCGCCCCCGTGCCGGGGCATGACTCGGATTTGCTGCCCGCGCACGCGGATGTGCTGGTCGTGGGGGCAGGGCCGGCGGGATCGGCGGCCGCGGCGTGGGCCGCGCGGGCCGGACGCGATGTGCTGCTGACGGATTCGGCGGTGTTCCCGCGCGACAAGACGTGCGGGGACGGGCTGACGCCGCGCGCCACGGCGGAACTCGAACATCTCGGGCTCGGGGACTGGGTGCGCACGCACACGGTCAATCGCGGCCTGCGCATGGCGGGCTTCGGGCGCGAGGCGCTGCTGCCGTGGCCGGACGGTTCCTTCCCGCGGTACGGAAGCGCGGTTCCGCGAACCGAACTCGACGACAAGCTGCGCGAGACCGCGGTCAAGTCCGGCGCCCGCATGGTCGACGGGGCCAAGGTGGTCGAGGTGGCGCGCGACGGCGATCGCGTCACCGGGGTGAGCATCAAGACCGACGCGGGGCTGCGGGCGGTCTCCTGCAAGATGCTCGTGGTGGCCGACGGTGTGCGCTCGCCGGTCGGAAAGCTGCTGGGACGCACCTGGCATCGCGAGTACGCCTACGGCACCGCGGCGCGCGCCTACATCAAATCCGAGCGCAGCGACGATCCCTGGATCACCTCGCATCTGGAGTTGCGCGATGCCGAGGGCGCGCTGGTGCCGGGCTACGGCTGGGTGTTCCCGCTCGGCAACGGCGAGGTCAATATCGGCGTCGGCTCGCTGGCGACCGAGAAGCGACCCTCGCACATCGCCCTGAAACCGCTGCTGCAGCACTATGTTTCCGAACGCCGCGCGGAGTGGGGTTTCGACGGCGAAGCGCGCGCGGTGGCTTCGGCCCTGCTGCCGATGGGCGGCGCGGTTTCCCATGTGGCCGGGCGCAATTGGGCGCTGGTCGGGGACGCAGCGGGCTGCGTGAATCCGTTGAACGGCGAGGGCATCGACTACGGCCTCGAGGGCGGGCACATGCTGGCCGACCTGCTCGACGAGCCCGATCTCACGACGATCTGGCCGGAGCTGTTGCGCGCCAGGTACGGCCGCACCTATTCGGTGGCGCGCCGGCTGGCCGCGCTGGCCACCCATCCGCGCACGGTGCCGCTCGGCGGTCCCCCGATGATGCGGTCGAAGCTCCTGCAGCGCACCGCGGTTCGCGTCATGGGCAATCTCGTCACCGACGAGGATCTGGATCTGACGGCCAAGCTGTGGCGGGGCGCGGGCCGCGCCTCCATGCGCCTGGACAAGCTGGCGCCGTTCTCCTGAGCGTTGAATCGTCCCGTGGACGTGGGTGACCACGTCCACGGGATGCGGGCGGTTATCGATCAATCAGGGATAGGGCTCACGCGTTCTGCGACGCGAACCACTCCTCGACGGACTTGCGCTCGCTGTTCATGACGCGCTCGAGCAGGCTCTCCACCAGCGGTTCGATGGCGCCGCCGACCAGCGGGACCTTGACGTCGATGGTGCCCGCCGCCTCGATCTCCGAACCCTCGGCGGTGGGGCGCAATTCGAACGTGCCCGCCATTTCGGTGGTGATGCCGCCGGAGGCTCCGGCGAAGGTGCCCTTGGCGATGTCGCCCTCCAGCGGACCCCAGCTGTCGGTGCGCTCGAGCACCAGATCGCTCTTGAGCACCTTCTTGACCAGACCCGGAATCTTGTCCTCGGGGGCCTTCTCCGTCATGCGGATGGTGATCGTGCCGGGGCCGTCCGGGTGGGTCAGCTCCAGGGTGGCGGTGGACGCGCCGGCGAAGCGGGAGTTCCACATCTCGTCGTTGGTCAGTGCCCGGTGAAGCTCTTCTACCGGAACGCTGTACTGCACGGTGAAGCTGAATTTACGGGACATGGCGGCAAGGGTAGTCCGGCCATGGAATAGCCTGGTGAAGTGTCGGAAACCAGCCAGTCTGATAGCCGCGCTACCCGGCTGCGACGTGCCCGCAAGGTGGTGGTGATCCTCGCGATCGCCGTGAGCGTGCTGTCGGTGCTGCTGGTGCTGGCGGCCTGGCGCAACGATCACCTGATCGGCTCCGACAGGGGCGTGACCAGCGGTGAAGTCATCGAAGCGGGCCGATTGCGCTCGGCGATCAGCTTCGTGACGCCGGACGGGGTGACGCACAATCCGAAGCTGGGCGTGCTCTACCCGACCAAGCTCACCAAGGGCGAACGCATCAATGTGGAGTATCAGCGCAGTGATCCGGACCTGGTTCGGGTGGCGGGTCGCGACGCGCGTGTCGCGGTCATCCCGGCGCTGTCGGTGATCGTGGTGACGTGGGCCCTGGCGCTGCCGCTGCTGTGGGCGCTGGGATCGCCGCCCGCGCAGTGGATCGCGACCATCGGGGACCGCTATCGGCGACTGACCCGGCGCCGCGCCGACGCCTGAACCGGCCCGGAACCCACCCCCGCACCGCCCGATCGCCGCCACCGCACGGACGGCTGCCGCACGCCGCGACAGCGGCGGCTAGGGTGCGAGGGTGGCGAAAACAGAGCGGCGGGAATCGGTTCGGGCCTCGTTGGACAAGCAGCCGCACGAGGTCGCGTCGATGTTCGACGGGGTCGCGAAGCGGTACGACCTCACCAACACGGTGATCTCCGGCGGCCAGGACCGCTACTGGCGCTGGGCGACGCGCAAGGCGCTGGCGCTGCGCCCGGGCGAGCGCCTGCTGGATCTGGCCGCGGGCACGGGTGTTTCGACCCTCGAGCTCAGCAAGTCCGGCGCGTGGTGCGTGGCGGCCGACTTCTCCCAGGGCATGCTCGCCGCGGGCCGTTTCCGCAACGTGCCCATGGTGGCCGGGGACGCCATGGCGCTGCCGTTCGCCGACGAGTCCTTCGACGCGGTCACCATTTCGTACGGGCTGCGCAATGTCGCGGATCCCGATCTGGCGCTGCGCGAGATGCTGCGCGTGACCAAGCCCGGCGGGCGGCTGGTGGTCGCGGAGTTCTCGACCCCGACCTTCGGGCCGTTCCGGACGATCTACATGGAGTACCTGATGAAGGCGCTGCCCGCGGTCGCCAAGCGGGTCTCCAGCAATCCCGACGCGTACGTGTACCTGGCCGAGTCCATCCGGGCCTGGCCGACGCAGTCGCAGCTGGCCCTGCGCATCGCGGACGCGGGCTGGTCGCAGGTGAAATGGCGCAATCTCAGCGGTGGCGCGGTGGCACTGCACCGCGGCTACAAACTGGGCTGAGCCGGCTCGGCAACCACGCAGCGGCGGGGTCGACCTCCTGTCGAACCGGATCGCGGAACCCGCTCGGCACTGATCGAGACGCATGTCACAGCGGGTTTCCGGTTCCTCACCACCGTGTCGGGGCGCTGTGAGGAAATTTGTGATCTGCCGATAACGTCCGGTAAATCCGCCGCAATCGGGGATCGCGACACTCGAAGGCATGCCCGAGCCCACGACGCCCGCCACGAGCACCCGGACCGCGTGCTCGTACTGCGGCGTCGGCTGCGGAATCACCGTGCAGACCCGGCCCGGCGCCGACGGGACGCCGGTCATCGCCAAGGTCAGCGGGGACAAACTACACCCGGTCAACGCCGGGCGGCTGTGCACCAAGGGCGCGACGCACGCCGAACTGATGCGGGCCGACGGCCGGATGACCACGGCGTACCTGCGGCCCGAACGCGGTGGGGAGCCCGAGCCGCTCGCGGTCGACGACGCGGTGCGCGAGGCCGCCGGGCGGCTGCGGGCGATCCTGGACGCGCACGGGCCGGACGCGATCTCGTTCTACGTCTCGGGGCAGCTGTCGCTGGAAGCGCAGTACCTGGCCACCAAACTGGCCAAGGGGCACGTGCGCACCGTGCACATGGAGGCCAACTCCCGGCTATGCATGGCCAGCGCCGCCACCGGCTACAAGCAGTCCCTGGGCGCGGACGGGCCGCCCGGCTCCTACGACGACCTCGACCACGCTGACCTGTTCTTCGTCATCGGCGCGAACATGGCCGACTGCCATCCGATCCTGTTCCTGCGCATGGCCGATCGGCTCAAGGCGGGCGCGAAACTCATCGTGGTCGATCCGCGCCGCACCGACACCGCCGCCCGCGCGGACCTGTTCCTGCAGGTGAAACCGGGAACCGACCTGGCGCTGCTGAACGGGCTGCTGCACCTGCTCGTCGAGAACGGCGACATCGACGCCGAATTCATCGCCGCCCACACCGAGGGGTGGGACGCGATGCCGGAGTTCCTGGCCGGGTACTCCCCCGACCTCGTCTCGGCGATCACCGGCGTGCCCGAGGCCGACATCCGCACCGCCGCCGCCATGATCGGCGCCGCGGGCGAGTGGATGTCGCTGTGGACCATGGGGATCAATCAGTCCACGCACGGCACCTGGGCCACCAACGCCATCTGCAATCTGCATCTGGCCACCGGCGCGATCTCCCGCACCGGCAGCGGGCCGTTCTCGCTCACCGGGCAGCCGAACGCCATGGGCGGGCGCGAAATGGGTTACATGGGACCGGGATTGCCGGGTCAGCGCAGCGTGCTGGCGGCGGCGGACCGCGCCTTCGTGGAGACGGCATGGGAACTCGAGCCGGGCACGCTGCGCGACACCGGCGGACCCGGGACCATCGAGATGTTCCGGGGCCTGGCCGACGGCGAGATCAAGGCCTGCTGGATCATCTGCTCGAATCCCGTTGCCACGGTGGCCAATCGCAAGAACGTGATCGCCGGGCTGGAGGCGGCCGAGCTCGTCATCGCCCAGGACGTGTACACCGACACCGCCACGAACGCCTACGCCGACATCCTGCTGCCCGGCGCCCTGTGGGCGGAATCGGATGCGGTGATGGTGAATTCGGAGCGCAGTCTCACGCTGCTGCGGCAGTCGGTGCCGCCGGCCGGCCAGGCGCGGCCCGACTGGCAGCTCATCGCCCAGGTCGCCACGGCCATGGGATTCCCGGGCTTCGACTTCGGCTCCAGCGCCGAGATCTTCGCCGAGATCAAGCGGTTCGCCAATCCGGCGACCGGCTACGACCTGCGCGGGATCAGCTACGAAGCGCTGGCCGAGGGTCCCATGCAGTGGCCCTGCCCCGATCCGGACCGGCGCCGCAATCCCATTCGCTATCGCAACGACGGCGTCAGCCAGACGCTGTTCACCGACGCGGACGGGCACACCCCGGACCTGGCGTTCGCCACCCCCTCGCGCCGGGCCGTGTTCTGGCCGCGCCCGCACCTGCTGCCCGCCGAGATGCCGGACGCCGATCACCCGTTCGTGCTCAATACCGGCCGCCTGCAACATCAGTGGCACACCATGACCAAGACCGGCCGGGTCGGCAAGCTGGTCAAACTCAACGGCGAACCGTTCGTGGAGGTGCATCCCGAGGACGCCGCCGCCCTGGACGTGCGCGCCGGCGATCACCTCGAGATCACCTCGCGTCGCGGCCGCGCGGTGCTGCCGGTCCGGGTCAGCGACCGGGTCCTGCCCGGCTCCTGCTTCGCGCCGTTCCACTGGAACGACGAACACGGCGAGTACCTGACCATCAACGCCGTCACCAACGACGCGGTCGATCCGGCCTCTCTCCAGCCGGAGTTCAAGGCGTGCGCGGTCCGCCTGCGCAAGGTCGCGGCGATGTCGGCGGCCGCACCGCTCCAACCGGACAGCGCGGCGGGCCCGAACGGATCTGCCAGAGTTCCGAGCGGAGTTTTTTCAGGTCCGAACGGCACTGCTGGCGCATCGGGGCCACACTCGGCGGCCGGTCCGAACGGAACCGACTCCGGTTCATACGGTTTCGCGGGGGATTCAACCGGCGCCGCACGCGGATTGCACGGCGACCCGCACGGCGCTCAGAGAGGTCCGAACGGAGTTCTCAACAGCCCGAACGGAGTTCCAGAAGGAACTGCAAGCGGTCCATATGGATTCACGCGCGACGCCCACGCCGCGAATGCCCCCGGCAACGCCGCGGACAGTCCGAACGGAATGCCAGACGGTCCGAACGGATCTTCGAGCGGTCCGAACGGGATTGTCGGTGGCCCCGGGGGTTTCGCGGGCGATTCGTCCGGGGCCGTGGGCGGTTCGTTCGGGAGAGTCGCGGGACAGGAGGGCGGGATGCATCCTTTGTCGATCATGCTCGGGCTGGAGGGAGCCACCGCGCCGATGCTGAGCGAGGTCGAGCGGATCTACGTGGGCGGATATCTGGCGGCGTTGCAGACGCTGCCGGTGGCCGGGGTGCCGGTGCTGCCGGAGACCGCGCCGGTGTCGCGGGGCAGCCGCGTGTGGATCGACGGATTGCTCGCCGGTATGTACTCCCGTGGTGCGCAGGGCGTTTCGGGTGGCGCACCATCCGGCCCGGGTGGCGAGGACTCGGCGCTCTCGAGCGGGCCGGATCAGGGCGGGCCGGGCGGGGGCGACGCGGGCTCCGGGGCGGCCGCACCCGTGCGCACGGTGACCATCCTCTGGGCCTCGCAGACCGGAACGGCCGAGGAGCTGGCGGCGACCGTCGCGACCCGGCTGGCGGACGGCGGCCTCGCGCCCCGGCTGCTGGACATGGACTCGGCCGAGCTGAGCGACCTGACCGGCGACGTCCTGGTGGTCAGCAGCACCTTCGGCGACGGCGGGCCGCCGGACAACGGCACCGACTTCTGGGAACGGCTCAGCGACAGCGCGATTCGACTGACCGGCGTGCGCTACGCGGTCTTCGCGCTCGGCGACTCCTCCTACGACGACTTCTGCGGGCACGGCCGCAAACTGGACGAACTGCTCGATCGGCGCGGCGCGACGCGCCTGCTTCCGCGCGTCGACAGCGAACCCGATCACGACGACGCCTCCGAGCGGTGGATCGACGAGATCGCGGCGCTACTCGCCGGCGAGGCCGCGCCGGGTGGAAACGCCGACGGCGACAACGCCTCCCGGCCCGGACCCGGCGACGTGGGCACGAACGACCGTTCCGGCGCGGCTTCGGCGGGGTTCGGCGCCGACACCCACTCGGCCGGCCGTGCCGGATGGGCGGACACGGGCGCGACCCCCAGAGAACGCA
>NZ_JBEXUS010000192.1:0-7435 GCF_040614455.1 Nocardia sp. NPDC005978 | reverse complement strand
GGCGCCGGAGGGGCGGCGTCCGGACCCGCACAACCCACCCGAAACCGACACCGCGGCAAACATATTCACTACTATTCGCCTCACCCCGCAACCGCGCGCCGACAGCCGCCGACGCGCGCCCGCGAATCCAACTCCGACGCCAGAAAGTGAACCGCCGCAACAACCATGGGCACGCACCCCCGCCGCTCCGCCGCCCTCGGCCGGAGCCCGCACAGCCGCTCGACTGTGCTCGGCGGATCGGCGGCGCCCACCAGCGCGCGGCAGGCTTCGAACGATGCCGCCCCAACGCCGAGCGAAAGCACGGCATCGATCCGTGCGCTGCCCGCGATCACGTCGCGCCGGCCGCACCTCGTCACCGGTCCGCGTCCGCCGCGCAGAGTGCGGCTGTGGGCCGAGGGGAACACCGCTCACGTCGTGATCCACGCGACCTGCGCACCCGCCCTACTCGCGACGCGCGACTCCACCGCCGCACCCGGCAGGACCGCGGAACCCGTCGAACCGCCCCGGCCAGGTCACGCGACCGCGCCGACCACGAACCGGACGGTGGGCGTGCGCATCTCGATCCGCGAGCCGCACGCCACCACACCGCTCCGATCGGACGACCCGGTCGATATCGCACGGCCGGAGCTCGGCGTACGGTCACGAGCGCACACGGCCGCGTCGGCGCCGCCGACAACCGGGCGGCTTCCCGCGGCGTGCCGCACCGTTCCCCGAAACGGCAACGGGCCCCGCATCATCGGATGCGGGGCCCGGAAGCCGGAGAGTACTGCCGACGACCTAGCGGCTGCGGCGGCTCTTCTTGCGCGGCGGGGGCAGCAGGCCCTCGGCGCGCAGGTGGGCGGCGTGCTCGGCGAGGGACTCGACGAGCGGGCCGACCTGGGCGATCTCGGGCTGCACGTCCACGCGCAGGCCGAACTCGATCGCCGTCTCGGCGGTCTTGGGGCCGATGCACGCGACGATGGTGCGCGCGTGCGGCTTACCGGCGATGCCGACCAGGTTCCGGACGGTGGAGGACGAGGTGAACAGCACCGCGTCGAAACCGCCGGTCTTGATCATCTCGCGGGTCTCCGCGGGCGGCGGGGACGCACGGACGGTGCGGTACGCGGTGACGTCGTCGATCTCCCAGCCGCGGTCGCGCAGCCCCTCGGCGAGGGTCTCGGTGGCGATGTCGGCGCGCGGCAGCAGCACCCGGTTCACCGGGTCGAAAACGTCGTCGTAGGGCGGGAAATCGGCCAGCAGGCCCTCCGAGGACTGCTCCCCGGACGGGATCAGTTCGGGATTGATGCCGAAGGACCGCACCTTCTCCGCGGTCGCCTCACCGACGCAGGCGATCTTCACGCCGGAGAACGCGCGGGCGTCGAGCCCGAACTCGCCGAACTTCTCCCACACCGCGCGAACGGCATTGGTGGAGGTGAACACGACCCACTGGTAGCGCCCGTCGACCAGGCCCTTCACCGCGCGCTCCATCTGCGCGGGGCTGCGCGGCGGCTCGACGGCGATGGTCGGAACCTCCATCGGAATGGCGCCGTGCATGACGAGCTTCTCGCTCATCTCACCGGCCTGCTCCTTGGTGCGCGGCACCAGCACGGTCCAGCCGTAGAGTGCCCGCGACTCCCACCACGAGGTCTTGGAACGCTTCTCGACCTCTTTGCCGACCGTGACGATCAGCGGCCCGACCAGCTCGGACGCCGCGTTGTTCAGCGTCGCCAGCGTGGTGTCGATGGTGCGCTGCTGGCGCGTGGTGCCGCGCACGGTCACCGCGACCGGGGTCTGCGGCGCCATGCCGTGCTCGACCAGCGCGCTGGCGGTCTCGGCCAGATGCCCGGAGGTGGCGTGCAGCACCAGCGGGCCGGGCGCGGCCGCGACGGCCGCCCAGTCCACCTCGCCGCGCACGTCGACCTCGGTGTGGCTCGAACCCAGTTCGATACCCGCGTAGGCCGGCACGGTGGTGCCCGCGGACAGGCCCGGCAGCACCTCGAACATCATGTGCGAGCGGGTGACCGCGTTGACTTCCTGGATCACCGAATCGGTGGTCAGCGGGTCGCCGGACACCAGCCGGACCACGTCGAACCCGTTGCGGGCCTCGGTGATCAGGGTCTTGGCGACCTCGGCGGCATCGCCCAGCGCCGGGCGCACGTCGACCGGGCGCTCACCGTCGGCGGCGGGCTCGACCGCGGCGCCGATCAGGGCGAGCACGCCCTTGTCGACATCGGGATCGGTGAAGGCCAGCGTGGCCCGGGTGAGCACCTCGCGGGCGCGCACCGTGAGCAGCGCCGGATCGCCGGGCCCGGATCCTACGAAGAGGATCCGCCCGGGATGCTTCTTGGTGGCTCGACTCATCGAATGTTCTCCATTGGGCTGGGAGTGGTGCTGCTGTCGTTGGATTCCTCGGCCGCCGGGTTGCCATCCCCGGGGTCACTGAGCAGGTCGCGCGCCCCCAGCTCCAAGAGCTCACGCGCCAGTGCCCGGCCCAGTTCCGCGGCGTCCGCGGGTGAGCCGACCACTGAGGCCCGGATGGTGTCCGAGCCGTCGATCGCCGCCACACAACCCCGCAGCGACAGTTCGTCGAAGATCCGGCCGTCGTCGTCGATCGATTCGACGACCTCGGCCAGCGCGCCGATCGGCGCCGTGCAACCGGCTTCCAGTTCGGCCAGCAGCTCGCGCTCGGCGGTGATGGCGGCACGGGTGCCGGCATCGTCGAGCGCGGACAGGATGGTCACGAGTTCGGTGTCCTCGCTGCGGCATTCGACCGCGAGCGCACCCTGCGCGGGAGCGGGCAGCATCTGCACCGGCTCCAGCGATTCGGTGATGACGTCCAGGCGGTCGATGCGGGCCAGCCCGGCCCGCGCCACCACGACGGCATCGAGTTCACCGTTGGCCACCTTGGAGATGCGGGTGTCGAGATTGCCGCGCAGCGGCACGATCACGACGCCCAGCCCCAGGGCCTTGAGCTGTGCGGACCGCCGCGGCGCGGAGGTGCCGATGACCGAGCCCGGCGGCAGTTCGCCCAGCACGAGACCGTCGCGCGCCACCAGGGCGTCGCGCGGATCCTGGCGGGGCGGGACCGCGGCGATGTTGAAGCGCGGGTCCTGCGCGGTGGGCAGATCCTTGTACGAGTGCACGGCGATGTCGACCGTGCCCGCGCCCAGTTCGTCGCGCAGCGCGGCCGTGAACACGCCGACGCCGATCTCCTGCACGGGTGCGGCGGACTGATCACCGGCGGTCTTCACGATCACCAGTTCGGCCTGCTGCCCGGCGGCGATCAGGGCGTCGCGCACATGCCCGGCCTGGGTCAGGGCCAGCAGGCTGCCGCGGGTACCGATCCGCCACGGGGCGTCGATTGTTCCACGCAATGTCTCGAGCCCTGTCTGTGTTTCCTGCACCATCGCTCCGGTCATGCGGTCAGCCCCTGTTCGTCCCCCGAGTGGGCGGCGGTGAAATCGTCGGCAAGCTCGCCGCGCGCGGCGATTTCCATCGGCGCCGCAACCGCCTGCGCCGCACCGGGTTTGAGCTCGAACAGCTCACGCAGCGCCTCGGCGTAGCTGTCGCCGCCCGGCGTGGAAGCCAGTTGCTTGACCCGCACCGTCGGCGCGTGCAGCAGTTTGTCGACGACCCGGCGCACGGTGCGCGCGACCTCTTCGCGGTGCGCGGCGTCCAGCCCGGGTAGTCGGGAGTCCAGGCGTAGCATTTCGGCCTCGACGACGTCGGCGGCCATCTGCCGCAGCGCCGCCACCGTCGGCGTCACCTCGGCCATGCGCTGTCCCGCAAGGTATTTGGCGAGTTCATCGGCCACGATGCCGCGCGCGGCGGCGGTGTCGTCGGCGGCAGCGCCGGCCGACGGATCGCGCTGCAGCGTCTCCATGTCGATGACGGTCACCCCGGGCAGCCCGGCGACCGCGTGCTCCACGTCGCGGGGCAGACCCAGGTCACAGATGACCAGCTGGTCGCTCGCGCGGCCGGCCGAGAGCGCCCGATGCACATCGGCGATGCTCACCACGGTGCCGACCGCGCCGGTACAGGTGACGACCACCTCGGCCGCGGCCATCGCCTCGGCCAGGCTGTCCATCTCCATCGCCTCGGCGGCGACGCCGTGCATGGTGGTGGCCGTATTGGCAAGGCGCTCAGCGCGTTCGAGGGTGCGGTTCACCACGATGATCCGCTCGACCCCGGCCCGCGCCAGCTGCGCCACCGCGAGCCCGCCCATGGCGCCCGCGCCCAGCACCAGCGCCGTGCGCCCGGCGAGGGGCCCAAGCACCAGGCGTGCCCGATCCAGCGCCACCGACACCACCGAGGCGCCCGCGCGATCGATCCCGGTCTCCGAATGCACCCGCTTGCCCACGCGCAGCGAATGCTGCGCCAGCTCGTGCAGGGTGCGCCCGGAGGCCTGCTGCGCGTCGGAGGCGGCGTAGGCGGCGCGGATCTGGCTCAGGATCTGCTGCTCGCCGATCACCATCGAGTCCAAGCCGCTGGCGACCGCGAACAGATGCTCCGCGGCTGCCTCGGCGTAGCGCACGTACGCGTGCTTGGTCAGTTCCGGCAGCGGCAGTCCCGAATGCCGGGTGAGCAGTTCGCTGACTTCGCCCAGCGCCGGGTGGAACGCGTCGACCACCGCGTAGATCTCCACCCGGTTGCAGGTGGACACGATCATGGCCTCGGAGACGTGGCTCGAGGCCAGCATCTTGTCGGTCAGCTTGGGCCGGTCGTGCTCGGTGATCGCGACCTTCTCGAGCACCGCCACCGGCGCGCTTCGATGCGAGATCCCGACGAGAAGCACACTCATGGCTGGACCACCGCTCCCTTGCTGGTTGTCTCCGTGCCGCCCGACGGGCGCGCTGCCGACGCGTGAGAAGTCTGAATCGGCGTGTAGATCACGCCCACGGCGTCGCCCGCGGCCACGCCCACCGTCTCCCCGGCGGCCTCGGCATTGCGCGCCAGCTCGAAGGACAGCAATTGCATCTCCACCGCGAGATCGACCCGGCGCACCTCGACGTGCGCGGGCGCGTCCAGCGCGACCGGGGAGAAGCTGAGAATGCAGAGCACACCGGCCGCGACCAGCCGGTCGCAGACGCCCTGCGCGGCCGAATCCGGGGTGGTGATGACCGCGATCGTCGGGGCGAGCAGCCGCACCGCATCGGTCAATCCGGCCACATCACGCACGCTCAGGCCGCAGACCTGGGTGCCGATCAGGGCCGGATCGTTGTCGAAGATCCCGACCATGGCGAACCCGCGGCGGCGGAACCCGCCGTAACCGACCAGCGCCCGGCCCAGATTGCCCGCTCCGACCAGCACCACCCGGTGCCCTTCGGACAGGCCGAGCACGTCTTCGACCCGATCCCGGAGCTTGACGACGTCGTAGCCGACGCCGCGCACGCCGTTGGGTCCGAGGAAGGAAAGATCCTTGCGCAACTTCGCCGAACCGACACCCGCCGCGACAGCCAGTTCCTCACTAGATACGATGGCTACACCGTCGTCGGCGAGTACGGCGAGGACCCGGAGATAGGTGGCCAGTCGGGCCACCGTGGCCTGCGGGATGTCCTTCTGCAGAGCCCTGCCGGAGACGCCACTCTGCGGCGTCTCATGCTGCTCTGTCACGTCGCTTGCGCTCCTCGTCCGGCCGGGGATTGGGTGTCCGGCGTTCTTTTGTCACCCGACGCCGGTGACCGTCGCAGGGCGGTCTATGGTCGGGGGTTCGGGGTCGCTTCCACTGCCTTCGAAGGCAGGTTGCGTGCCACCACCGTAACCGCTTGTGAAGCCCTGCACAAAGTCGGTGAATTCAGTCACTTTGCGGCGGGCCGCTGCCCCGGGATTCATTCAACCCCCCTCGACCCGAACCCGCTACGCAACGCGCCGGAAATCGCCCGCCCGGACACGCCGTAGGGGGTTGTTCGGGGGCATACGCGGCATTCCGCCGCCCGTACGGGCGGCGGCCGGCGAACCTCCCGGTTTCAGCGACTCAGATCCGCGCGCAAACGCGCCTCGTCGACGTCGAAATAACTGTGCTCACGACCGTCGAGCAGCACCACCGGAAGCCGGTCGCCGTACTCCGCGCGCAACCCCGGATCGTGCGCGGCGGCCTCGTCCACATCGACGATCGCGACCTCGATTCCGAACTCGGCGCAGACGGGTCGCAATTGTTCCAGCGCCACCGTGCAGAGGCCGCAACCATTGCGGGTCAGCAGGGTGACCGTACGTGTGGGATCGCTCATAACTCCATTCAACTACCCGTTATGTCGTTCAGCGTCTACGTCCCGGTCACCGGTGAGCGTTACTGTGGACTGTGCCGGTTCATGCGCGACCCGTATTGGTCTCGGGCTCCCTGGTGTACCGGCCAAAAACACAGGCGGAGGTACTGGTGCCGGAACGATCGAAAGAGGCCGGAACGGGTTCGAAGGACTCGCGGCCGGGATTGATCGCGGGGCGATTCGGGGAGTTCCCGGCCCGCTGGGGACAGGGTCTGCAGGACCAGTTCACCCGGATCGCACGCAGTCCGTTCGGTCCGAGCGAGGAAGAGGTCAGAGCGAACCTGGCCGGCGAGGCGAGCGCCGACGCGGCCATCGCGCTGCACGACGCCGAACTCGCGCTGCACGACGAGCCGCTGCGCGCGGTTCCCCGTGACCTGACCGCGGCCGCGTTCTTCGACGTCGACAACACCATGGTGCAGGGCGCGTCCATCGTGCACTTCGCCCGCGGACTGGCCGCCCGCAAATACTTCAAGACCTCGGACCTGGTCGACATGGCCTGGAAGCAGGTCAAATTCCGGGTCACCGGCAAGGAGAACATCGCCGACGTGGCCAGCGGCAAGGAGCGCGCGCTCGAGTTCATCGCCGGTCGCCCCACCGCCGAACTCGCCGCCCTGGGCGAGGAGATCTACGACGAGATCATCGCCGACAAGATCTGGCCCGGCACCCGCGCGCTCGCGCAGATGCACCTCGACGCCGGGCAGCAGGTCTGGCTGGTGACGGCGACCCCGGTCGAATTGGCGCAGGTCATCGCCAAGCGCCTGGGCCTGACCGGCGCGCTGGGCACCGTCGCCGAATCCGAGGACGGGGTGTTCACCGGCCGCCTGGTCGGCGACATCCTGCACGGGCTCGGCAAGGCGCACGCGGTGCGCACCCTGGCGATTCGCGAGGGCCTGAACCTCAAGCGCTGCGCCGCGTACTCCGACAGCCACAACGACGTGCCCATGCTCTCGCTGGTGGGCACCGCCGTGGCCATCAATCCGGACGCGGACCTGCGCGAGGTCGCCAAGAACCGGGGCTGGGAGATCCGCGACTTCCGCACCGGCCGCAAGGCCGCCAAGGTGGGCGTGCCCACGGCGCTCGCGCTCGGCGCGGCGGGCGGCGCGGCCGCGGCGGTGCTGAGCCGCAAGCGCGAAGCCCGCGTCGGCTGAGTTCTTCGAACGAGACACGGTGTGGCCCGGTCCGATTCGGACCGG
>NZ_JBEXUS010000191.1:0-7522 GCF_040614455.1 Nocardia sp. NPDC005978 | reverse complement strand
GCCCGCTCACCGTTCGGTGAGCGGGCCTTCGATCCGCGGTGACGGCGGTGATTCGAGCCGCTAGCGAAGCGGCTCGCCGGGCCCGAACGGCTGGGCCGAGAGCGGGGTGTGGTCCGGGGTCATGGTGGCGACCACCGCGATCCCCGCGGCGCGGAAGTTGGTGAGCGCCCGGCCGATATGGTCCGCGGAGGTGATCAGGATCGCCGCGTGCGCGCCGATCGCCTCCATGACCCGGGCCGAGAACGCCGCGTTCTGGACCGTCGAATTCGCCTGGGTCTCACTGTGAATGCGCAGGGGGTCGATGCCGCGCCCGATCAGCCAGTCCGCCATGGCCTGGGCCTCGGTGCGCCCGTTCTGCGGATTCCCGCCGGTCACGATCACCGGCGAATGGGGCGACAGCAGGGCCGAGACGTACCCGGCGTACAGCCGGTTGATCAGTTCCGGCCGCATCTCGCCGTCCGGCAGCAGGCCGTAGCCCAGCACGACGATGGCGGTGGTCGGGCTCAGCGCGGTCGGCAGATCCTGGCCCGGTAACTGCAGCGTGGTCACCGAGTCGATCATCTTGATCACATCGGTGCCGATGCTCGCCACCGGATCGGGGACGTGCTCGGGCGCGGCATGCGCCGGTACGGCCGCGGCGATCACCGCGACCGTGGCACCCGCGAGCAAGGTCCGCGCGGCCAGGCGCGCGGTGCGGCGAGTGATGTTTCGAAGGACCGGAACGGCCGGAATCAGATCTAGCATCGAAAACCCCCTGCGTAGCCCCAAGGTGACTACTGGTCGGTTCACATTTCGATCCATGATCACCCAAAACGGTCACACCGGACGCGGATTCGCGGAATCGAGCCCCGGATTTCCCCAGCTTGCACCGGGGGTTACAGATAGCTCCGCGTGTGCGGGAACGAGTTCGGGTGGCCCGAGGGGGAGCTGTGCCGTCCCCGGACGCGATCCGCGCGGCCCGCCGCGCCGGCACCGGCATCGCCTAGGGTGGTCCCATGATTACCGCGATCGTGCTGATCCACGCAGAATCCGACCGCATCCCCGAGACCGCCCAGGCCCTGGCCGATATCGAGGGCGTCGCCGAGGTCTACTCGTGCGCGGGCGACGTGGACCTGATCGGCATCGTGCGGGTGCGCGACCACCAGCAGATCGCCGAGGTCGTGACCGGGCACATCAACAAGACCCCGGGCGTGGTCCGGACCGCCACCCACATCGCGTTCAAGTCCTACTCGAGCATCGACGTCGAGGCGGGCTTCTCGATCGGGGAGTGATCGCTAGTCGGCGCCGAGCTTGTTGGTCAGTTCCGCCCAGCGCTCGAGCAATTCGCCGGCCCGGCCCGAATCGACCGTCGCCGCAACCCGTTCCAGGGCGGCGCCGAGCCGGTCGTGCAGATCCTCGCCGACCTGATCGGCGGTGAGCTCGAAGGCCACCACCGCCGCGGCCGAGTTCAGCAGCACCGCGTCCCGCACCGGACCGGCCTCACCGGCCAGGAAATTCCGGGCGATCACCGCGTTCAGGGTGGCGTCCCCGCCCTTGAGCGCCTCGGGGGCGACCCGCTCGATGCCGAGTTTCGTGGGGTCGATGGTCGTTTCGGCCCGGCGGCCGCCCGCGACCACCCAGGCATCGGTGGTGTCGGCGGTCGTGATCTCGTCCAGGCCGTCGTTGCCCCGGACCACCAGCGCCGACGCGCCGCGATCGGCGAACGTGCCGGCGATGACCGGCAGCAGATCCGCGAACGCGCAACCGATGAGGCCCGCGCCCGGCTGGGCCGGATTGGTCAGCGGGCCCAGGATATTGAAGACCGTCGGAATACCGATCTCCCCGCGGGCCGGCCCCGCGAACCGCAGCGACGGATGGAACACGGGCGCGAAGCAGAAGCCGATCCCGACCTCGCGCACACTCGTGGCGACCGACTCCGGGCCCAGCGCGATCTTCACCCCGAGCGCCTCGAGCACGTCCGCGCCGCCGCTCTTGGAGGAGGCCGCGCGATTACCGTGCTTGACCACGGGAATGCCGGTGGCCGCCACCACGATCGAGGACATGGTCGAGATGTTGACCGTGCCGGACCGATCGCCGCCGGTGCCGACGATGTCCACCGCGGCGCCGTCCACCTCGACCCGGCGGGCGTGCGCGAGCATCCCCGCGGCCAGCCCGCTCAGTTCGACGGCGGTGGGGCCCTTCATCTTCATGGCGACTCCGAAGGCCGCGATCTGCGCGGAGGTGGCGCTATCGGTGAAGATCTCGTTCATCGCCCACGCGGCCTCGTCCGCGGCCAGATCGTTGCCATCGGTGAGGATGCCGAGGATTTCTCGCCAGCTGCGCGCGCTCATTGCTCATCTCTTCCGTCGCCGGTGAAGGTCCGTACACCAGTGTTGTCGCCGTCAGCCTAGTGCGCGGAGGCTATTTCTTTTCTCCCGGACGCCCGGGAGCGGGTTGCAGCGCCTCCCAGCCCAGCAGCACCGCGTCGTGGCGATGGGCCACCGCGGTCAGGCGCGAGCGCTCCTGCGCGCAGTGCACGGCGTCCAGGACCTGTACCCGCTGCACGAGCAGGGCGACGGTGTCCGGGGCGGCCTCGGGCTCGGCGCTCACCGTGTCATAGCCGAGCTGCGCGGTGATGATCTGCACCGCATCGAGGCGATCCGCGGGCACCCGCAGGTGCTGGCGCAGCACCACGGGCTGGTCGGCGGTCCAGCTGCCGGTGCGGCCCAGGGCCGCCGAACACGCCTCCGCGTCATCGAAACTCGACGCCACCGTCACCAGGTCGCCACGCCCGGGATCCAGTTGCGTTGTCCCGCCGCGCCGCAGCAGCCTGCCCACCCATGACATCGCCGTCACCGTCCCTTCGAAAATCAGCCTATGGATAGCTCAGCTTTCTCTTACCGAGCCAATCTATGCTGCTCCGAGACACGCCGAGCGCCCACCGAGAGGCTCGCTCGCGCTGCGGTTTCCGACACGCTGACCGAGTTTTCCAACCCGGCTACGCCTGTCGTACTACGACAGGTCATACTTACCGGCGTGACGACCGCAGTAGGGACCCCAGGATCGGCCATTACTCAGCGTGTGCATTCGCTGAACCGGCCCAACATGGTCAGCGTCGGTACCATCATCTGGCTGTCCAGCGAGCTGATGTTCTTCGCCGGCCTGTTCGCTATGTACTTTGTCGCCCGCGCGCAAGCCGGCGGCGAGAAGTGGCCGATGGAGCCGACCGAGCTGAACCTCGGTCTCGCCGTCCCGGTGACCGCTGTCCTGGTGGCTTCCTCGTTCACCTGCCAGATGGGCGTCTTCGCGGCGGAGCGGGGCGATGTCTTCGGCCTGCGCCGCTGGTACGTCATCACCCTGATCATGGGTGCCTTCTTCGTCGGTGGCCAGGGGTACGAGTACTACCACCTGGTTCAGGAGGGCACGACGATCTCGAGCACCGTGTACGGCTCGGTCTTCTACATCACGACCGGCTTCCACGGCCTGCACGTCATCGGCGGTCTGATCGCGTTCGTGTTCCTGCTGATCCGCACCAAGGTCAGTAAGTTCACCCCCGCGCAGGCCACCGCGGCGATCGTCGTCTCGTACTACTGGCACTTCGTCGACATCGTCTGGATCGGGCTCTTCGCCACGATCTACTTCGTCCGCTGATTTCGGACAGATCCACGGCACAGCCCGCCGTAGGCAAGAAGCTTCTGTACAAGTCGGTTCCGTCTACTCCAAAGGGACACAGATGAGTTCATCTCCCCCGTCAGCGCCAGATCCGCGCCCCGAATCCTCGGGCGCCGCGATCGGCGAGGCCACCAAGACGCGTAAGCAGCGCCGCTTGCGTCGGCGTATCGCCGGCGGTCTGGTTCTCCTGATGGGCCTCGTCGGAGCCGGCTTCGCGGCATCGGCCCTGACGCCCACGGCGCAGGTCGCCACGGCACACGAGGACCAGTCCGCGCTGATCCGCGAGGGCAAGCAGATCTACGACACCTCCTGCATCACCTGTCACGGTGCCAACCTGCAGGGTGTCGCCGATCGCGGCCCGAGCCTGATCGGCGTCGGCGAGGCCGCGGTGTACTTCCAGGTCTCCTCCGGTCGTATGCCCGCGGTGCGCAACGAAGCCCAGATCATGCGCAAGCCCCCCAAGTTCGACGCCCGTCAGACCGACGCCCTCGGCGCCTTCATCCAGGCCAACGGCGGCGGCCCGACCGTGGTGCGCGACGCCAACGGCGAGATCGCCCAGGAATCCCTCATCGAGGGCGCCGACCTGGGCCGCGGTGGCGAGCTGTTCCGCATGAACTGCGCGTCCTGCCACAACTTCACCGGCAAGGGCGGCGCGCTGTCCTCCGGCAAGTTCGCGCCGCCGCTCGCGCCGGCCAGCGAACAGCAGATCTACCTGGCCATGCTCACCGGCCCGCAGAACATGCCCAAGTTCTCCGACCGGCAGCTGACGCCGGAAGAGAAGAAGGACATCGTCGCGTACATCAAGGACCGGATGGAGACCCCGTCCGAGAGCGGCTACGGCCTCGGCGGCTTCGGCCCCGCGACCGAGGGCCTCGCGGCGTGGATCATCGGCATCGTGCTGCTCGTCGGCTCGGCGATGTGGATCGGTTCCCGGTCATGAGTGAACAGGAGCAAAAGAGCATGGGGGACAGCCCCACCGGCGTGGACTACACCGATGAACAGCTCGACGCCATGTCGCGCGACGAGCTCGTCGCCCTCGGCACCAAGCTGGACGGCGTCGACGTCGCCTACCGCGCACCGCGCTGGCCCATTCCCGGCACCAAGGCCGAGAAGCGCGCCGAGCGTCAGGTCGCGATGTGGTTCGGCATCTCGGCGCTGGCCGGACTCGCCCTCATCGGCGTATTCCTGTTCTGGCCCTGGGAGTACAAGGGCCGGGGCGAAGAGGGCAACGCGGCGTACACGCTGACCACCCCGCTCTACGGCATCACCATGGGCATCGCGGTGCTGGCCATCGGCGTCGCCGTCGTCCTGATCCGCAAGAAGTTCATCCCGGCCGAGATCTCGATCCAGGAACGCCACGACGGCATGTCCTCCGAGGTCAACCGCCGCACCCTGGGTGCGCAGCTGTCCGACGCGGTGGAGACCTCCACCCTCGGCCGCCGCAAGATGATCACCCGCAGCGCCTCGGCGGGCGCGGGCATCCTGGGCATCGGCGCGATGCTGGTGTTCCTGGGCGGCTGCGTCAAGAACCCGTGGGCCAAGGGCGACAAGTCGCCGCTGTGGGTCTCGGGCTGGACCCCGGACTACGCGGGCCAGACCATCTTCCTGCGCCGCGACACCGGCCGCCCCGAGGACATCGTCCTGGTGCGCCCGGAGGACCTGGACGCCGGCTCGATGGAGACCGTCTTCCCGTGGAAGGAAGAATGGCGCGGCGACGAGCACGCCACCTTCCAGTCGCTGCGCGGTATCCGCAACGCGGTCATGCTGATTCGCCTGCGGACCGCCGATGCCGAGGCCGCCATCAAGCGCAAGGGCCAGGAGAGCTTCAACTACGGCGACTACTTCGCCTACTCGAAGATCTGCACCCACCTGGGCTGCCCCACCTCGCTCTTCGAGCAGCAGACCAACCGAATCCTGTGCCCCTGCCACCAGTCGCAGTTCCTGGCGACCGAATGGGGTAAGCCGATCTTCGGTCCCGCCGCTCGTGCGCTGCCGCAGCTGCCGATCACCGTCAACTCCGAGGGCTACCTGGTCGCCGTACACGACTTCATCGAGCCCCTCGGACCGGCCTTCTGGGAGCGTCGTTCATGAGTCCTAGCAAAGCGGTCCAAGCGGCCAACAATGCTGACGAGCGGTACCACGCCGCGGCCTTCCTGAAGCGGTCGATCAACAAGGTCTTCCCGACCCACTGGTCCTTCCTGCTCGGTGAGATCGCGCTCTACTGCTTCATCATCCTGCTGCTGTCGGGTGTGTACCTGACGCTGTTCTTCGACCCGTCGATGAGTGAGACCGTCTACAACGGCGCGTACCAGCCGCTGCGCGGTGTCACCATGTCGCGGGCCTACGAGACCTCGCTCAACATCTCCTTCGAGGTGCGCGGCGGTCTGTTCGTGCGCCAGGTGCACCACTGGGCGGCGCTGCTGTTCGCGGCGTCGATCATCATCCACCTGTTCCGCATCTTCTTCACCGGCGCTTTCCGCAAGCCGCGTGAGGCCAACTGGGTGATCGGCTCGCTGCTGCTCATCCTGGCCATGTTCGAGGGCTTCTTCGGCTACTCGCTTCCCGACGACCTGCTCTCGGGAACCGGTCTGCGCGCGGCGTTCTCGGGCATCACCATCGGCGTTCCGGTCATCGGCACCTGGCTGCACTGGCTGCTGTTCGGCGGCGACTTCCCGGGCAACCTGATCATCCCGCGCCTGTACGTCCTGCACGTGCTGCTCATCCCGGGCATCCTGCTGGCGCTGATCGCGGCGCACGTCGCCCTGGTCTGGTACCAGAAGCACACCCAGTTCCCCGGACCGGGCCGCAAGGAGACCAACGTCGTCGGCGCGCGCATCGTGCCGGTGTTCGCCGCGGATCAGGGCGCGTTCTTCGCCTTCACCCTCGGCATCATCGCCCTCATGGGCGGCGTGCTGCAGATCAACCCGATCTGGAACCTGGGTCCCTACAACCCGTCTCAGGTCTCGGCCGGTTCGCAGCCCGACTTCTACATGATGTGGACCGACGGCATGGCCCGCCTCATGCCGCCGTGGGAGCTGTACCTGGGTCGCTACACGGTTCCGGCCGTGTTCTGGGTCGCGCTCGTCATGGGCCTGGTCTTCACCGTCCTGATCCTGTACCCCTGGATCGAGAAGAAGCTGACCGGCGACGACGCCCGGCACAACCTGCTCCAGCGCCCGCGCGACGTGCCGGTTCGTACCGCCATCGGCGCCATGGCCATCGCCTTCTACCTGGTGCTGACCCTGGCCTGCGTCAACGACATCATCGCGCTGAAGTTCAGCATCTCGCTGAACGCGACCACGTGGATCTTCCGCATCGGTCTGCTGGTGCTGCCGCCGCTGGCGTACTTCGTGGCCTACCGCTTCTGCATCGGCCTGCAGCGCAGCGACCGCGCGGTGCTCGAGCACGGCATCGAGACCGGTGTCATCAAGCGCCTGCCGCACGGTGAGTACATCGAGATCCACCAGCCGCTGGGCCCGGTGGACTCGCACGGCCACCCGATCCCGCTGGAATACCAGGGCGCCCCGGTGCCCAAGAAGATGTCCAAGCTGGGTTCGGCCGGCAAGCCCGGCTCCGGTTCGTTCATGAAGGCCGATCCGCACGCCGAGATCGAGCAGAACGCCGCGCTGGCGCACAAGGAAGAGCACGACATGCTCGCCGCGCTGGCGAGCCAGCAGGACAACGTGGACGGCGACAAGCACGGCCACTGAGTTCGGTGCGAAAGGGAAGGCCCCGAGTCGATTACTACTCGGGGCCATACCCGTTTTGCGGGTACCCGGGTTATAAAGGAATTTCGTGGTGTAGGGTAAGATTTGGGTGGGGATTGTGTATATATAGGTGGTGGGCGTATGATTAAAAAAATGGTGTGGGG
>NZ_JBEXUS010000190.1:0-7835 GCF_040614455.1 Nocardia sp. NPDC005978 | reverse complement strand
GCCGAGCATCTGCTCGGCGGCCCGTTCCGGTATTCGCGGCCGGAGGGGCGCGGCCCGCTTCGTCATCGCAATCCCGCATTCCGGCGAAATACTTTGGCCGGGTTGGAGAATTCCCGGTTTCAGCGTGGCCGCGTCGACATCTGAATCGTGTAGCGGAAAGTGGGTGCCGGCTCCAGGGTGAAAGTGGGCGGCGCGACGGTGACGCGTGTGGGAGAGGGCGCCGGCGGGGGCCGGCCTCGTTCGCTGCGGTCCACCGCGATCAAGGCGATCAGTAGCACGATCAGACCGGCGCCTATCACCTTCAGCCTTCGGGAGCTGAGCGGCGGCGCCTGGTCGAGGGGTGATTTCAACCAGAAACCGGTGTGCCCGCCGCGTTGTTCCTCCCCGGCGGGGTTGCGCGGTCGCGGGGGTTGCGTGGTGCTCTGCGCCTCGCGCAGAACCTCGCCGAGCGTGCGTTCGAGGTAGCTGAGCGTGGTGCCCAGCACATCCGATTGCACGAGAGACAGGAGCTCGGTGCGGGTCAGACCGGCGTGCAATGCCCGGGCGGCCGCGGTGGAGCTGTCGGCTACGAGGCCGAGTACCACCATGGCGAGGGGAATCGGCAGCATGTCGTACCGGTGGGCCAGGCGCCAGGAGATGTCCAGCGCGAGGGCACACCTGTCGGTGAGCGCGATGTTCTCCCAGTACCAACCGCCCGATGTCACCGGGTCGGCGATGAGTTTCTTCTCGATTGTGTCGATTCCCCCGGTGTGCAACCAGATTCGGGACCATTCGCCCGAGTTGTCCGCGCGCATCAGTTCGGTCAGCAGCGTGAACGTGTCGACGGGTTCGCGCATCCGCTTGACCGACGCGCTTCGCAGCGCGGCCTCCACGGCCGAGTGCAACGGTATGCCGCTGAGGTCGCGGATCATGGGTAGCCTCCGTACGCCACCCCGGCAGACGGAGCGGCGACTACACGATGATCGCAGAGGCGGAGAACTGCCGAAAGGTTTTCCTGCCGATACCGCCTGCCGCTTCGATGACCGAGATACGTTGCCCGCACTGATATCTCGAGCCCGCCCCAACTGACACGAGGCGGCGAGGACGCTCGCAACATCCTGGGTTCAACAGGTCCGAAGTCGTCTCGACGCCGGTCGGGTCGACGGAGCGGACCATTCTGGTTCCGAGGACATTCGGCGCCGCCGGCGAATACCACATCGGACCCCAATTCCATGTCATACCAAGGGGTTACAAGGGACGAGGATTTCGGCGATAGCTTCGGGTCATGACGACATCTGCGTTGGGGTCCGAGTCAGGGCCGCGGTCGCCGCGGCGGGGTGCGGAGGGGGACTATGCCCGGTTGTTGCGGCGGATTTCCGACGCGGGGCTGATGGAGCGGCGGCCGGTGTACTACGGGGTTCGGCTGAGTTTGGTGGGGGCGGCGTTCGCGGGCGGGTGGGCGGCGTTCGTGCTCGTCGGGGACTCGTGGTGGACGCTGGGGATCGCGGCGTTTCTGGCGGTGGCGTTCGCTCAGGTCGCGCTCGTCATGCATGATGTCGCGCACCGGCAAGTGTTCCGGCTGCGGCGGCCGACGGAGCTGGTGGGGCGGGTGGTCGGCAACGCCGGCATCGGGCTGGGGTACGGGTGGTGGCAGGACAAGCACACCCGGCATCACGCGAACCCGAATCACGAGGAGCTCGATCCCGATGTCGCGCCGGACATCCTTGTTTGGTCGCAGCGGCAGGCCCGGTCCAGTAGCGGGGTGGCGCGGTTCGTCGGGCGGGCGCAGGCGTTCCTGTTCTTTCCGCTGCTGTTGCTCGAGGGTCTGAACCTGCACGTGGCGGGTGTGCGGGCGCTGCGGAACCGGTCCGTCAAACATCGGGGGCTCGAGGGCGCGCTGCTGTTCGGCCACTTCGCGATCTACCTCGGCGCGCTGTTCGCGGTGTTGCCCGCCGACAAGGCGCTGGCGTTCTTCGCCGTGCACCAGGGATTGTTCGGCCTGTACATGGGCTGCATCTTCGCCCCGAACCACAAGGGCATGCCGACCCTGACCGGCGATGATCGTCCCGACTACTTCCGCCGCCAAGTCCTGACCTCCCGCAACGTCCGGGGCGGCGCGCTGACCGACTTCGCGCTGGGCGGGCTCAACTATCAGATCGAGCACCACCTGTTCCCGAGCATGCCAACCCCGAACCTGCGCCACGCCCGGCCGATCGTGCGCGACTACTGCGCCGAGGTCGGCGTGCCGTACCACGAGACCGGTCTGATCTCTTCGTATCGCGAGGCGCTGACGCATCTGCATCACGTCGGCGCTCCCCTGCGCACACCGACTTCGGTCTCGGATGCCGAAGTGCCGCAACGCAATCGCTGAATCGCGGTGATCCGTCCCCGCAATGGCCCGGCACGGCCCCGTTGCCGCACGGCTTCAGGGCCGAGTCGTGTTCGGCTGGTGTGGAACCGGTTTGTTTCGTAGGTGCGCAGGACCGGAGACGTGGTGACCGGCCGAAGCGGGCGGTGGCGTCGACTGCTGGTCAGCGCGGGGCGGGGTTGAAGGTGAGGGAAGGCGGGGGCTTCCAGGTGTACGAGGTCGGGGCGAAAGTCTTCGGGGGCGAAGGGACTTTCGGGGACTTCGACGGTTCTTCGTAGATGAAAATCGCCCAGCCCAGGGCGGCGAGGAACGCGGTGACCACGGCCGTCGTCACCACCTTCCGACGGGTGGAAAGCGGCGGGGCGGCGGCTGAGCCGAAAGCTGCCGGTGTGGGCCGGGCCAAGCTCGCGGATCGTTGGCGCTGGACCGCTCTCGCCTCGGAGAGGACGGTGATGATCATGCCGTCCAGCCCGCTCAGCGTCGTGCCCAGCACGTCGGTTTGCAGGAGCGTGAGCAACTCCCCAGGGGCCATGCCATCCCGTAGCGCACGAGAGGCGGCCGAGTCGTCGGCTACCAGCCCGATGACGACCAGGCCGAGCGGGATGGGCAGCAGCGCGTAGCGGTGTGCCAGGCGCCAGGCGACATCCAGGGCCAGGGCGCAACTGTCGGTGAGGGGAACCCGTTCCCAGTACCAGGCGCCGTGCTTCGGCGGGTCGATGACGAGCTTGTCCGCTATCGCGTCGATGCTCCCGGTGTTCAAACAGATTCGCGACCAGTCACCGGAGGTGTCGGCACGCATCAATTCGACCAGCAGCGTGTGGGTGTCGACAGGGCCGCGCACCCGCAGCGCCGCCGCACTCCGTAGCGCGGCCTCCACCGTCGAATGCAATGGAATGCCGGCGAAATTGCGGATCATGAACAGCCCCCCGTCCGCGCTCCGGCGCACAGAGCGGCGACAACTCGATGTTCCCAGAGTTCGAGTTGTCCCCACAAGGCAATTCCGGCGGCGGCCGGGCCTCCGTCCGAAATGACCCGCAGCTATCCATATCCCGGTTCGCGCAGACGAAAAGCGTTCGGGCCGCCGCGTCCTACGCGACGGCCCGAAGGCGATGTCGACGGGGTTCGGCGCAGCGGCAGCGAGCCGAACCCCCCGAGGTTCACAGGCCGGAGCCGGAGCCCCCCGATCCGGTGTTGGCCAGGATGGTCAAGATGATCGTCTGCAAAACTCCGGCGACGGACCCTACGTATTCCACGGTGTTCCTCCGAGATTCTCAGCGCCGACTGTCCGGCGTGCCCGGAAACCTAACTCAGCAAACATCTGGAATGTATCTGTTTCACCAAAGTCACAGGTAATCAGCTATCCGGCAGCCACTGATCGGGACCGTGTGTCCGGTGAGTGGGACCGGATCGCGGCTTCGAGAATTCACCGGCCGCCGCCCTGAAACGAATAGGGTTTCGCACGTGGAGATCGTGGTCGAGAGCGCGCCGCTGGCAACCGAATGCGGGCGGTGCCGGGCCGCGGTCCGGGTCGTTGTTCGCGACGTGCTCGACGGGGACGCGCGGTGGTGGAGCCTCGAGGGAGAGTGCCCGGAGTGCGGAACCGACCGGCAGGAGTCGGCTTACGGGCCGCCGCCCACCGGTGTCCGGGCGGCGATGCTGGCCATGAACGGAACGACTCGCCTGCGGATCGCGACGGGCAGCCTGTCGATTGCGGGGGCGATGCGGGTGTTGCGGCGGGCGGAGGCGCTCTCGATGGCGGACGCTCGGGCCGGGGCCGACGAGCTGCTGGCCGAAGGCAGCGCGGGGACGCGCGTCGAGATGGAGGTTCTCGCGCGGCAGCTGCGAGCGGACGGGGCGATCGTCGAGATCGAGCCGGGGCCCGGGGCCGGTTCGGCCGCGGCGCAAGCGATCCGGCCGCGCGGGGTACACAGCGTCGCGGCTCCGGCGAGGATCGGCGAGCAGGCGGACTCGTTTGAGGCCGTGCCGGGCACCCTCACCGCCGGCGACGTGGTGCGGATGCTGCGGTATCTGCGGTCGGCGACGGTGATCGTGGTGGCCGCGAGCAGGGCGCCGGACCCGTTCGCGCTCGGGCGGCCCGGGGCGCGCGTCGGCATCGGGGTGGTGACCGACGGCGAGTGGGCATGGCCCCTGGCGTGGGAGGACTACGTCGGAACGCACGCGGTCGCTCCCCCGGCGGAATTCATGGCGCACGCGGCGGCCCACGGGTGGATCGCGCCGCAGCTGCCGGAGGCGCGCGTGCTCGAGTTCGCCCGGCGGCTCGGGATGCCCGAGGGTGACGAGTAGGGAGTCGCACACCGCCCGTGCGGCGAGCCGCCGGCCGCGCCTCAGCTCATCCCCGCCGGTTCCCGCGAAACCTTCTCCGCGAGCAGCACATAGCGCACGTACCACAGCAGCATCAGGGCCGAGCTGAGGGTGTGGAACAGGTGCAGCGCCCAGATCGGGCCCGGGGGAAGGTCCAGGACGTAGACCATGTAGATCAGGTTCCCCAGATTGGCCAGGGTGATGTTGGCGGGGCTGTAGGAGCGTACGTCCTTGGTGCGGAGGGCTTTTGCCAGCATGGACAGGGTGCTGGCGGCGAAGACCGCGCTCGCTATCGCACCCGCGATCACGGGGACCTGCACTGGGGTAACCCCTTTCGAATGGTCGGGTCGGAGGTCAGGGGGTGGCGGTGTGCGGGCCGAACTCGCCGGCCACCTCGACGACGAGGTCGGCCGGGAAGCCGCCGCGGCGAGCGTGTTCGCGCACGGCGTCCGCGTCCTCGGCCTCGTGCAGGCAGTACAGCTTGTCGCCCGCGACGTAGCTGGTGATCCAGCGGTAGGGCACGCCGAGCGAGGTCACCGCGGCATTGGACTGCTTCGCGATATCGGTGAGCTCGGCGGCGCTGAGGCCGGCCGCGCCGGGGATGTCACGTTCGATGAGGTAGCGCTTCATGATTCGGGCTCCCGTTGTGGTGCGAGTTCCGATGCGGTCGCGATCGGTGACTTCAACGTTCGGCCATCGCGGCGGCGAAATCATGGGGGTCGATTCCCTATCTTCGGGCCGCGCGCCCCGAGTCCCGAACCCCGGTATCCAGGGTTTTCGCAGCCCGTCACCAGCGGTAATATCCCGGAGGTGAGACTCACCGAGCGCGAGTACGAGCTCGGTGAGCTCGCATCCCGGGCCGCCGCGGCCCGCGCGGGCAGGGGCGGCGCGGTCCTGGTGTCCGGCGAATCCGGGGCGGGCAAGACCGCCTTCGTCGAAGCCTTCCTCGATCGCCACACCGAGGGCGAACAGGTGCTGTGGGGCGCGTGCGATCCGCTGTCCACGCCCCGCCCGCTCGGCCCCCTGCACGATCTCGCCGACCGCTTCGACGACGCCACCCGCGCCCTGCTGCGCGGCGGCGACCAGTCCTACGACATCTTCGCCGCCGTCTTCGGCGCACTCCGCCCGCAGCCGTCGATCCTGATCGTGGACGACCTGCACTGGGCCGATCAGGGCACCATCGACCTGTTCCGTTTCCTGCTGCGCCGGGTCGCGCGCACCCCGCTGCTGCTGATCGGCATCGCCCGCGACGACGAGGTCGGCGCCGCCCATCCGCTGCGCGGACTGCTCGGCGATATCGCGCGGTCGGCGCACGCGTGCACCCTCACGGTGCCGCCGCTGAGCTTGGACGCGGTCACGACGCTGATCGCGGACCGGCCCGTCGACCCGCGCCGGCTACACGAGGTGACCGGTGGCAACGCCTTCTTCGTCTGCGAGATGCTCGACCATCGCACCGACGAACTGCCCGCCACCGTGCGCGATGCCATCCTGGCCCGCACGGCCGGGTTGGACACCGCCGCATGGGATCTGCTGCATCTGCTGAGCTGCGCGCCCGGTGCGATCGCCGATCATCTGCTCATCGATCTCGGCGTCACGCTGCCCGCCCTGCGCGCCCTGGACGACGCCGGACTCATCAAGCGCAACGACCGCGGCGTGGCGTTCCGGCACGACCTGTGCCGCCTGGCCGTCACCAGCGTCATTCCGCCCGGTGCGGAACCGGGTCTGCACCGCCGGTTCATCCACGCCCACTACGCCGCCGCCCGCCCGGATCCCGCCGTCATCACCCATCACGCGGTGGGCGCGGGCGACAGCGACCTGATCGCCGAGGCCGCCGCGGCCGCCGGGCGCGCGGGCGCCCGCTCGGGCGCGCACACCCAGGCCGCCGAGTTCTTCCGCCTCGCCCTCGATCAGCACCAGCTGCCGCCCGAGACCGAAGCCGAGCTGCTCGAGCTACTGGCCGCCGAGTACTACCTCACCGACCGGCTGGACGACGCGATCACGGCCTGCCGCACCGCGATGCGCCTGCGCGAAGCCATGAACGCGCCGGTCGCGGTGAGCGCCGATCATCACGCGCTGGCGGTGTACCAGTGGTACAACTCCAACCGCGAGCTCGCCGACGAGCATGTGAGCGCGGCGATCTCGGCCCTGGACGGCGCCGCGGCCGACCCCGCGACCCTCACCCAGGTGGGCCACGCCTTCGCCCTGCAGGCGTATCTCGCGGTCCAGTCGACCCGGCTCGAGGCCGCGACCGCGCTGCTGGCCCGGGCCCGCGAGATCGCGACCGCCGCCGCCGATCCGCTGCTGCTGGTGCGGGTCGGGATCGTGGAGAACATTCACGCGGTCGTCTCCGGCCGGACCGTCGCCCGCACCGAACTGTTGCACACCCTGGCCACCGGCCCGCGGCACATCGACGAGATCTATTCCAGCGGCTACACGAACCTGTCCTATTTCGATGTGGAACAGCGGCGGCTCGGCCCGGCGGCCGAGCTGCTCGAGGTGTGCCTGCCGCTGATGGTCGAGCACGATCTGCCCGTATGCCATGTGGTGCAACTGGGTTCACGCGGCCGGCTCAAACTGCTCACCGGCGACTGGCCCGGCGCGCTGGCGGACGCGGACGCGGTGCTGGAGGCCGCCGGTGCGCCGCTGGCCCGGGGCTGGCCGCTGTTGATCCGCGCGGTGGTGGCGCTGCGGCGCGACGGCGACGACGCCGGTGAAATCGATCGCGCGTGGCAGCTCGCCGGCAGCTACGGCGAGCCGGTGCGCATGCTGCCGGTCGCGGCCGCGATCGTCGAGCGGATCTGGCTCACCGGGGCCGCCGATGATCGGCTCGGCCGGTGCCGGGACCTGCTGGACACCGCGCCCGCGCACGGATTGGAATGGGCGCGTGGGGAATTGGCGATGTGGCTGCGGCGCATCGGGGAGCCGGTGACCGCGGACGCGGTCGCCGAGCCCTATCGGCTGCTCGCCGCCGGGCAGTTCGAGCGGGCCGCCGCGGCCTTCACCGACCTGGGCACGCCCTACGATGTGGCGCTGGCGCTGGCGGAGTCCGGCGACACCGCGTCGGTTCGACGGGGTTTGGACATCCTCGACGAACTCGGCGCGGCCGCGGTGGCCGCCAAGGTGCGCTTCGACCTGCGCGCCGGCGGCGCGCGGGGCGTACCCGCCC
>NZ_JBEXUS010000189.1:0-8300 GCF_040614455.1 Nocardia sp. NPDC005978 | reverse complement strand
GCTCCGATTCCGGAGCGGGGCGCGGTCGTCCGCGGGCCCGGGTGATCCGGGTGTGCCCTGCGGTGATTCGGGGGTGCGCCCGGTGGATTCGGGGTGTGCCGCCCGGGTGATCCGGGGTGTGCCCGCCGGTGATTCGGCCGCGCCGATGGCGTGGCCGCGCGGTTCTGTCGGGGTCGATCCGTAGGCTGCGCGCGTGGCCAAGGTGAAATCGCTGTATCGGTGCGCTGCGTGCTCGAACGAGGTCGCCAAGTGGGTGGGGCGGTGCCCGGCGTGCGAGGGCTGGGGCACCATCGAGGAAGTGAACGGCGCGGCCGCCGCGGCCGTGGGGGTGGGGCGGCGGGCCATGCTGCCCAGCACGGCCGCCACGCCGATCTCGGCGATCGATTCCAAGCACACGCAGTCGCGCAGCACGGGCGTGTCCGAGCTGGACCGGGTGCTGGGCGGCGGCATCGTGCCCGGGTCGGTGGTGCTGCTGTCCGGGGAGCCCGGGGTCGGGAAATCGACGCTGCTGCTCGAGGTTTCGCACCGCTGGGCGCGGGCCCGCGACGAGATCGCGCTGTACGTGACGGCCGAGGAATCGGCCGGGCAGGTGCGGCTGCGGGCCGACCGCACGGGCGCGGTGCACGAAAAGGTCTACCTGGCCGCGGAATCCGATCTGGCCACGATTCTCGGGCATGTCGAGCAGGTGCGGCCCACGCTGCTGGTGGTCGACTCGGTGCAGACCATGCTGGCCGCGGACGCGGACGGGGTGATCGGCGGTGTCACCCAGGTGCGCACGGTGACCGCGGCGCTCACCTCGCTGGCCAAGGCCACCGGCATCGCCGTGCTGCTGGTCGGGCACGTCACCAAGGACGGCTCGGTCGCGGGTCCGCGCACGCTCGAGCATCTGGTGGACGTGGTGCTGCACTTCGAGGGCGACAAGCACACCTCGCTGCGCATGGTGCGCGGCATCAAGAATCGTTTCGGCAGCACCGACGAGGTGGGCTGCTTCGAGATGAAAGAGGCCGGAATCGCCTGCGTGGACGACCCTTCCGGGTTGTTCCTGCATCATCGCGGCACCGCGGTGCCCGGTACCGCGGTCACCGTGGCGATGGACGGCAAGCGCCCCATGCTCGGCGAGGTGCAGGGTCTGACGGTCGACACCGCCGTGCCCGCGCCCCGGCGCGCGGTGAGCGGGCTGGACTACAACCGCGTTTCCATGGTCCTGGCGGTCCTGCAGAGCCGCTGCGGGGTCTACGTGGGCAAGCAGGACGTCTACGCGGCCACCGTGGGCGGTATGCGGCTCACCGAGCCCGCGGCCGATCTGGCTGTCGCCCTTGCCATTGCGAGCGCGAGTCAGGACCGGGCGCTGCCCAGCGGGATGGTGGTGCTCGGCGAGGTCGGGCTGGCCGGGGAGGTGCGGCAGGTCACCGGGCTCACCCGGCGGCTGGCCGAGGCGGAGCGGCTCGGGTTCACCGAGGCGCTGGTGCCGCCGGGGGTGGATCGCGCGGGACGCAGCATGACCCTGCGCGAGGTCGCCGATCTCGGTGCGGCGCTGTCCATGTGCGGCTTGCGGCCGCGCCGCCGTGCGGCCGCGCAGGCCTGAGCGCGGACCGCTCCGCCGCCCCCGGCGGCGGTGTGGAAATCGCATAACACCCGCGTGGCGCACAGGCGTGTCGGCGTAAGGGGCCTTGACTCCTGTCGGGGACGTATCTCACCGCATTGCCACCCGCATTCGAATGCCGGAGCGATTCGCAATTTCGCGATACCGCGCCGCGCGCATCCGGCTGTGGAGACCTGTGGATCGTTCGGCGCGGGACGATTCGCGGGGATCGCGCCGAATTCCGGCTACCGGCGCGCAGATGATCAAACGACCGTTTCCGGGCCCGCAATTGCGGCCCGGAATCGTTCGGATTCTGCGGGCGAACACAGCCCGACTCATAGCGTTCGGCATCCGGTGATATCACGAGTGCATCGACGGATCCGGTGGCCGATTCGAAATGGCGCGCGGAATTCGCCTCGCGCCGATTGTGCAATTCACCGAAAATGGGTGTGGGCGCTCGTTATCCGGCAGCATCGCGCCGAAACTCGTGCGGCACAGCGCGGATTGCGGTGCCTCGGCCCGAACGCGCTGTGCCGCCGGGGAAACGCGCCGCGCATGCCAGGAAACGCGCTGCGCCCCTGCCGGAACGGCGAAGGCCGGAACCGCCTGGCGGTTCCGGCCTTCGAAGCGGGGGTGCTGGGGATCAGGCGATATTGAAGGGCTCCGGTGCGCTGCGCACCGAACCGAGTTGGGCGACAACGGTGTAGGGACCCGCGGGCACCGGTATCCGCTCGCCCGCGCAGCCGGGCTGCGAGGACTGCGCGGACCAGGTGACGGTGAAGGCCGCCTGCTGACCCGGGCTGAGCGTGCGCATGTCCGGGGTGCCCTCCGGATAGCAGTCCGTGCTGGACCACAGCCGGCGCTGGCCGTCGAGCGACTGCACCGACACCAGTTGCAGGCCCGAACCCATGTCGCGTTCGCAGGCGCCGCTGGAGATGTTGGTGATGACGATGCCGAAGACCGGCTGTTCCCCGGCCTTGTAGGTGGGCTGGCCGACATTGACCTTCACGGCCAGCGATTGGTCGGGGCACTGACCCGCGGGCGCGCCGGCGGGTGCGGCGCTGGGAGCCGCGCTCCCGGCGGGTTTGCTCGTCTCGGGCGCGCCCGACGTCGGGCTCGCAGCGCTCTTGCTCGGGGACGCCTGGGCGGTGGTCGTGGCTTCGCCCTCGGCCTGCTTATCGTCGCCACCGCCGCGCACCAGGGCGAACGCCACCCAGATGACCAGCGCGAGAGCGACCACCACGGCACCGATCGCGATCAGGCGACGGCGCCAGTAGATTTCCGGCGGCAGCGGTCCATTCGGTTCCAGCACGCTGACAACGGTAAGGGCACCGTCGGGCGCATCCGGCGCAGGGTCTCGGCGTGTCGGAGCTGAAAAGGGCCGCACCACAGGTAGATTTCCCCGGCTCCGGAACGCCCGTTCGGGCCCGATCTCCGCGAATACCCTTGCCCGCCCGAACTTCCGGCGCACCGACCGTCCCGTTTGCCGCCCCGTCAACCCCCGGCAACCTCCTGGTGCCCGTGTCGACCGATCTGCCCCATTCCGGCCGCCTCTCCCGCCCTGCCGCACCGCCCCGCGCCCGGCCCGCCTCGGGAAGTCCTCGACGTCCTTCGATGCCCGGCCCGCCCGATGGCGGAGACGCATCCCCACCGGCCCGGCCCGATATCGTCTCCCCCTTTCGGCAACGCGCCTCGACAGTCGTCGTCACTCGTGGTGGAAGGTGCCTTCCGGCAACGGCCCGACCGTCGTCTCCGTGCCCGGAGATCCCTCCCCGCAACGGGTCCGGGCCCCGCTGCGTTCGGCAGCGGGGCCCGGGAGATTTCAGCGAGAAGCTAGACGACCTCGCCGATGTTTCCGATGACGCGGTGCAGCTTGATCTGCCCTTCGCCGAGGTTGTAGGTGACGCAGGCGATGGCGCACTCGCCCGCGGCCACGCGCTCGGAGATGATCACCGAGCGCTGCATGAGCAGGCGGGCGGTCTCCTCCACGTGGCGGGCTTCGAGCTCGTCGACGGACTCCAGGCCGTCGCGGCGGCCCAGCAGGATGGACGGGGTGACGCGTTCGACGACGCTGCGGATGAATCCGCCGGGGACGTTGCCGTGATCGAGGGCGTCGATGGTGGCGCGGACCGCGCCGCAGCTGTCGTGGCCGAGCACCACGATGAGCGGCACGTTCAGCACGTGCACGCCGTACTCGATGGATCCCAGGACCGAGGAATCCACGACGTGACCGGCGGTGCGGACGACGAACATGTCGCCGAGGCCCTGGTCGAAGATGATTTCGGCGGCCACGCGGGAGTCACCACAGCCGAAGAGAATCGCTTGGGGCTGCTGACCGGCCACGAGCTTGGCTCGGTCGGCTGCGCCTTGGCTAGGATGCTGCAACGTGCCGTTGACAAAGCGCTCGTTGCCCTCACGCAGGGACTTCCAGGCACTGATCGGGTTGGAATGCGGCATGTGTCCCATTTTGCATACGACATCGGTTACTGGCGAGTCCGCGACGTTACGGTCCGGCAACCGGCCACTGACCGCAGGACCGCCCGGGCGGTGAGCCCGCGGCGCGGATCGGAACGACGGCGGACGGCTGATGACAGTGGACAGTGACGTATTGATCGACTGGTACCGGGACACCGCCCGGGACCTGCCGTGGCGGCGGCCGGGGGTCACGGCCTGGCAGATTCTTATGAGCGAAATCATGCTCCAGCAGACCCCGGTGGTCCGCGTGGAGCCCATCTGGCGCGAGTGGGTGGCGCGCTGGCCGGTGCCCTCGGCCATGGCCGCCGCGCCGCAGGGCGATGTGCTGCGCGCGTGGGGCAAACTCGGCTATCCGCGCCGGGCGCTGCGCCTGCACGAGTGCTCGCGGGTGCTCGCCGAGCACCACGGTGACGAGGTGCCCGCGGATGTCGAGGTGTTGCTCGGCCTCCCCGGCATCGGCGCGTACACCGCCCGCGCGGTCGCGTGCTTCGCGTACGGGCAGCGAGTTCCGGTGGTGGACACCAACGTTCGGCGCGTGGTCGCCCGCGCGGTGCACGGCCGCGCCGAGGCGGGCAACCCCGCGGCCCGCGATCTGGGCGAGACCGAGGCGCTGCTGCCGGTGAGCGTGCCCCGCGCGGCGATCTTCTCCGCGGCGATCATGGAGTTGGGTGCGACCGTCTGCACCGCCCGCACCCCCGACTGCGCCCGCTGCCCCCTGCCCGCCTGCGCCTGGGTGGCGGCGGGCCGCCCGCCCTCCGACGTGGTCCGCAAGGTGCAGAAGTTCGAGGGCACCGACCGCCAGGCCCGCGGCCGCCTGCTCGACGTGCTGCGCGACGCGACCGGCCCGGTCGAACAGACCCGCCTGGACCTGGCCTGGACCCGCGATCCCGGCCAGCGCGCCCGCGCGCTGGATTCGCTCCTGGTCGACGGCCTGATCGAGCAGACCGCGGACGGCCTGTTCGCGCTGGCGGGCGAAGGCTGAGCAACTCCGGGGTCACCCGAAAAGCGCTGTGCGGCACGCATTCCTCCCGGGACGGGACGAGGGGGCGTTCGCCCCGGGAGGGATGCGGCGGGCGCGATCTACAGCCCCTCACGCGGTAGATCGCGGGCATGGGTTACCCCGATGGCGAAGATCGAATCCTCGGCGGGGCAGGGGCGCGCGTTCCGGGCGAACCCGAGTTCATGATCGTGAACGCGCGGCGGATCAGGCGGGCACGAGCTCGCGGCGGCGGTTGCGGGTGCGCGAGCCGACGATCCGGCAGATCAGGTAGATCGTGAACGAGATGGTGGTGACGAAGGTCGACACCGGCACGCCGGGGGCGAGAGAGAGCAGAATCCCTCCGACGGCAGCGATTTCGGCGAACACCACGGCCAGGACGGTCGCGCGCACCGGACTCGCGGTGAGCTGGCAGGCCGCCGCGGCGGGCGTGATGAGCAGCGCCAGCACCAGCAGCGCGCCCACGATCTGCACGCCGAAGGCCGCGGTGATGCCCAGCAGCACCGCGAACACGATGGACAGCGCGCGCACCGGAACCCCGCGCGCCACCGCCACTTCCGGGTCCGAGCTGGCGAACAGCAGCGGGCGGTAGATCGCGGCCAGCACCACCAGCACCCCGACGGTGCAGGTGGCCAGCAGGGTGAGCCCGTTGTAGCCGACGCTCACCACCTGGCCGGTGAGCAGCGAAAATTTCGAGCCGGCGCGTTCGGGGCCGAGCCACAGGAACAGCACGGACAGGCCGAGGCCGAAGGACAGCACCACCGCGATCACCGAGTCACGTTCGCGCGCACGCGAACCCAGCACGCCGAACAGCACCGCCGCCACCACCGACCCGGCGATGGCTCCGAGTCCGACGCCCACCCCGGCGAGCAGCGCCGCGGCCGCGCCGGTGAGCGAGAGTTCGCTGGTGCCGTGCACCGCGAAGGACATCTGCCTGCTGATGATGAGCGGGCCGATGGCCCCGGCCAGCAGTCCGAGCAGCGCCGCGGCCAGCACCGCCTGCTGGACGAAGTCGTAGCCGAGCAGGTGTGCGGTGGTGGAGAAGTCGAACATCTTGCCGAAGACGTCGGCGAGTTTGTCGATCACTTGCGGCCCTCCGGACGCTGTTCACCGTGGCAGTGCGCTCCGGCCGCGCCGAGGGCGTCCATGGCGTCGCCGGTGCCGACCACGACCAGTCGCCCGCGCACCCGCAGCACCTCGACCTCGGTGCGGTACAGCTCCGAGAGCACCGCGGTGGTCATGACCTCATCGGGGGTGCCGATCCGGAATTTGCCGTCGACCAGGTACAGCACCCGATCCACCAGCGGCAGAATGGGATTGATCTCGTGGGTCACGAACAGCACGGCGGTGTCGCTGGTGCGGCGGCGCTTGTCGATGAGTTCGGAGACCAGGCGCTGATTGGCCAGGTCCAGCGACAGCAGCGGTTCGTCGCAGAGCAGCACGCGCGGGTCGCCGGCCAGCGCCTGGGCCACGCGCAGGCGCTGCTGTTCGCCACCGGAGAGGGCGTCGATCGGCGCGTACGCGAACTTCTCCGCGCCCACGGCCGCGATCGCCTGTGCCACTTTGCGTTTGCGCTCGGCGCGCCCGCGCAGCCCCAGACCCCAGCGGTGCCCGTCCACGCCGAGCCCGACCAGGTCGACCCCGCGCAATTGCGCCCCGGCGTCCATGGTCTTCTGCTGCGGGATGTAGCCGATATCCGAGTTGCCCACGCGGGTGGGCGCTCCCGCGATCTCCGCGCTGCCCGCGGACAGGGGGACCTGTCCGAGCAGCATCTTCAGCAGCGAGGTCTTGCCGGACCCGTTGGGTCCCAGCACCGCGATGAATTCACCGGGCGCGACCTCGAGGTCGAGGCCCTGCCACAGGGTGCGGTCGCCGTACGATAGGCGCGCGTTCGAGAGCCGTACCGCGGGAGTGGTGTCCGGGACTGCGGCGGAACGGGTTTCGGGCAGGGGGGAGCGTTCGGGCGCGGGGGCGGCGCTCGAAGATTGCCGGGTGACCCGTTCGGTGGGCTCGGTCAGCGCGACTCCCTCGGTCGGTGCGGCGGTAGCGGGCATGGGCCGGGACCTAGGCGAGCGCCGCGGCGAGTGCCTCGGCGTTGCCGGTCATCCACCGAATGTAATCCAGGCCCTGCGGCAGGGTTTCGGTCACCTCGACGATGGCGATGCCGTTGGCCTGCGCGGTGGCGCGCATGTCCTTGGTGGTGCTGTCCTCGGTCTGGATGTTGTAGACCAGGGCGCGAACCTGCTTGGCCTTCAGCAGGTCTCGCACCGCGGCGACGTCGGCGGGCGAGGGATCGGTGCCCTGCTCCACCGATTCCTGGAAGGACTTCGGCGTGCGGTCGTCGGCCTTGGCGGCGAGCAGCAGGTAGTAGGCCAGCGGCTCGGTCTGCAGCACCGGCTGGTTCGGGTGTTCGGCGGCGATCTTGGCGGTGATGGCCTCGACGCCCGCGAGCTGTGTGCCGAAGGCGGCGGCGCGGTCGGCGTAGGCCTGCCTGTTGGCCGGGTCGAGTTCGCCGAGGGATTCGGCGATGTGCTCGGCGACGTGCGCCGCGACATGGGCGTCGTACCAGACGTGTTCGTTCGCGCCGTCGTGGTCGTGCGAGTGGCCGTGTTCGTTGCCACCGCCGCTGCCGTTGCTGACGGGAGCCTGGCTCGGCCCGGCCTCGCCGGTGGCGTGCTCGCCCTCCTCGGCGATCTCGACGGCGTTCACGTTGCGCTTGTTCTTGCCGGAGATGGCCTTGTCGATGAACTCGTCGTAGCCGCCGCCGTTGTAGACGATCAGGGCCGCGTCGCTGATCTGGGCGGCCTGGACGGCGGTGACCTCGTACGAGTGCGGGTCGGCGGTGGGGTCGGAGATGAGTGATTCGACCTTGATGTCGGGTCCGGCGACGGCCTGGGCGACGCTGCCCCAGACGTTCGTCGACGCCACGACGGTGAGCGCGCCGGAATCGGTCTTCGAGGTGCCGCAGGCGGTCAGGGTGGCCACGGCGCCCAGTCCGGCGGCCACGACCGCGAATCCTCTGGCATAGCTGTTGCGCACGCGAACCACTCCTGAAGCTGCCTAACAAAAACGAAAACGATTGCCAATAAAATGTAACCCACGAATCCGCGACCCGACGAATTCCGACCGGTAGGTGTGGTGCGCACCACGCACCCGTCGCGGACGACACCGCTGCCCGTTCCCGAGGCGAGCGCGGCGACAGCGGGCTCCACCCTCACGAGTCCGGCCCCCGCGAACGATAGTTCG
>NZ_JBEXUS010000188.1:0-8719 GCF_040614455.1 Nocardia sp. NPDC005978 | reverse complement strand
GCGCCACCGTGAAGGTGGCGCGTTCGCCGTTTCCGAGTAATGCCGAACACGCCGGGACTGTGAAACCGGACCAGGCAACATTCTCGTAACCCGGCGACCCTTAGACTTGGCAGTGCGTCGCAGCCGTGCGGGAGAGCCCCGGGTATGGATGTCCCGTCCGGGGCAGCCGGATCCGGGCGCCGAAGGAGCAGCACCTCCCCGTCAATCTCTCAGGCACAAGGGACCGTGCGGAGTTTCGACGCCTCTGGAAAGTGATGGTCCGCGAGCCATCCGCCCATGGTGAAAGGGATTCGGCCACAAGGCCGGAACCCGAATCTCTCAGGCGCCAAGGACAGAGGGGGAGGGCAGCAGCCCGTCGGCACACCGCCGACCCCGCCCACCCTTGGAGCCCTCGTGACCTGGACTCGTACCTTTGCCGACCGCCACATCGGACCCGACAGCGGCGAACTCGAGCGCATCCTGTCCGTCGTCGGCGTCGCCTCGCTGGACGAACTGGCGGCGCGCGCGGTGCCCGCCAGCATTCTGGACGCGGCGACCGGCAACGGGCTCGCGGTGCTGCCGCCGGCGGTGAACGAGCACGAGGTGCTGGCCGAACTGGCGGCGCTGGCGAACTCGAACACGGTGGCCACCACCATGATCGGGCTCGGCTACTACGACACCCTCACCCCGCCGGTGCTGGTGCGCAACCTCATCGAGAACCCCGCGTGGTACACCGCCTACACCCCGTACCAGCCCGAGATCAGCCAGGGCCGGCTCGAGGCGCTGCTCAACTTCCAGACCATGGTCTCCGACCTGACCGGCATGGACGTGGCCAACGCGTCGATGCTGGACGAGGCCACCGCCGCGGCCGAGGCGATGACGCTGCTGCAGCGCGCGAATCGCTCGAGCAAGTCCCAGCGCCTGCTCATCGACGCCGATCTGTTCCCGCAGACCCGCACGGTGCTGTTCACCCGCGCCGAACCCCTCGGCATCGAGATCGTCGAGGCCGATCTGGCCGACGGCCCCCTGCCCGAGGGCGAATTCTTCGGCGTGCTGCTGCAGCAGCCGGGCGCTTCGGGCCGCATCGTGGACTGGACCCCGGTCATCGAGGCCGCGCACGCGCGTGGCGCACTGGTCGCGGTCGGCGCGGACCTGCTGGCGATGACCCTCATCACCCCGCCCGGCGAACAGGGCGCGGACTGCTGTTTCGGCACGACCCAGCGCTTCGGCGTCCCGCTCGGCTTCGGCGGACCGCACGCGGGCTACCTGGCCGTGCGTACCCCGCACGCGCGCCAGCTCCCCGGCCGCCTGGTCGGCGTCTCGGTCGACGCCGACGACAACGTCGCCTACCGCCTCGCGCTGCAGACTCGTGAGCAGCACATCCGCCGCGAGAAGGCGACCTCGAACATCTGCACCGCCCAGGTGCTGCTGGCCATCGTGGCCGCCATGTACGCCTCGTACCACGGCGCGGACGGGCTGCGCTCGATCGCGCGCCGCGTGCACGGGCACGCCCAGTGGCTGGCCGCCGGGCTCGGTGACGCCGTGGTGCACCAGAACTACTTCGACACCGTGCTGGTGCGCGTGCCCGGCGGCGCGGAGTCCATCGTCGCCAAGGCCAAGGGCGCCGGGATCAACCTGCGCCTGGTCGACGGCGATCACGTCGGCATCGCCTGCGACGAGGCGACCACCGACGCGCACGTGGTCGCGGTGCTGGACTGCTTCGGCGCGGAGATCCCCGTCGGCCCGGAAGGCGCACTGCTGCACGGCAAGCAGCGCCCGCACATCGAGAACCGGACCTCGGAGTACCTGACCCACCCGGCCTTCACGCGCTACCGCACCGAGACCGCCATGCTGCGCTACCTGCGCGGGCTCTCGGACAAGGACATCGCGCTGGACCGCAGCATGATCCCGCTCGGCTCCTGCACCATGAAGCTCAACGCCGCCGCGGAGATGGAATCCATCACCTGGCCGGGCTTCAACCAGGTGCACCCCTACGCGCCCGTCGAGGACGCCCCCGGCCTGATCCGCCTGGTCGAGGATCTCGAGGGCTGGCTCTCCGCGGTCACCGGCTACGACCGAGTCTCCCTGCAGCCCAACGCCGGTAGCCAGGGCGAGTACGCGGGGCTGCTGGCGATTCGCCGGTACCACCTCGATCGCGGCGACACCCACCGCGACACCTGCCTGATCCCCTCGAGCGCGCACGGCACCAACGCCGCCTCGGCGGCCATGGTCGGTATGCGGGTGGAGGTCGTCAAGACCAAGGCCAACGGTGACGTGGATCTGGACGATCTGCGCGCCAAGATCGCCGACCACGCCGAGCGGCTGGCCTGCATCATGATCACCTACCCGTCCACGCACGGCGTGTACGAGCACGAGGTCGCCGAACTCTGCGCGATGGTGCACGACGCGGGCGGTCAGGTGTACGTGGACGGCGCGAACCTCAACGCACTGGTCGGGCTGGCCCGCCCGGGCAAGTTCGGCGGCGACGTCAGCCACCTGAACCTGCACAAGACCTTCTGCATCCCGCACGGCGGCGGCGGCCCGGGCGTCGGCCCGGTGGCGGTGCGCGAGCACCTGGCCAAGTACCTGCCCGGTGATCCGCTGGAGACGGGTTCGCACGCGGTGTCCGCGGCCAAGTACGGCTCGGCCTCGATCCTGCCGATCACCTGGTCCTACATCCGCATGATGGGCGCGGACGGGCTGCGCGCGGCCACGCTCACCGCCATCGCTTCGGCCAATTACATTGCGCGCCGCCTGGATCCGCACTTCCCGGTGCTGTTCACCGGCGACAACGGCATGGTCGCGCACGAGTGCATCCTGGACCTGCGCGAGATCACCAAGCGCACCGGCGTCACCGTCGACGACGTGGCCAAGCGCCTGGCGGACTACGGCTTCCACGCCCCGACCATGAGCTTCCCGGTGGCGGGCACCCTCATGGTGGAGCCGACCGAGAGCGAGAATCTCGAGGAGATCGACGCGTTCATCGACGCCATGATCGCCATCAAGGGTGAGATCGATCAGGTCGAGGCGGGCGTGTGGCCGGTCGAGGACAACCCGCTGCGCGGGGCCCCGCACACCGCCCAGTGCCTGGTCGGGGAGTGGGAGCACCCGTACAGCCGGGAGACCGCGGTCTACCCGCAGGGCCTGCACGGCGCGCGGGCCAAGGTGTGGCCCTCGGTGCGGCGCATCGACGGCGCGTACGGCGACCGCAACCTGGTCTGCTCCTGCCCGCCGCTGGACTCGTACGCGGAGTAGATGTTTCGGGCCTGCGCGCCCGAGCCGATCGCGAAAGACGCCGATCACGAAAAACGCAGCGCCCCATCGGTTCCCGGAACCGGTGGGGCGCTGTGCCGTCGACGCGGCGCGTGCTGCGTCAGGCGGCCGACGGCTTCCAGGTCGCGATGGCCCAGATGACGACGACGTTCAGGGCGATGATCAGCAGCGACCACGCCGGGTAGTAGGGCATGGACAGGAAGTTCTCGATGATCGAGAACGCCGCCAGGATGATGGCGATCACGCGGGCCCAGTCTCTGCCCGCGATCAGGCCGATCGCCACGATGACCTCGAGGGCGCCCATGATGATGTGAATCCAGCCCCACGCGGTGGTGTTGAATTCGTAGACGTAGCCCGAGTTGATGACCAGCAGATCGTCCGCCGCGACGGCGGAGATGCCCTGCAGGATCGACAAAACACCGATGACCATGAGCAGAATGCCCGCCGCGATGGAGGTGCCCGCCGCGAAGCCCTGCTTGACCGAGTTCCCGGTTTCCGCATTGTGTGTCATGTGCCGAATATGCCACTTGTTTGCTAGCACATGTTGCAGTGTGGAGATCGTGTCGCGAGTGGTATCCGGCCGCGACCTGTCCGCAATCCGGCCGGACGTGGATCAGGGTGTGGTCAGGGCCTTCACCATGGCGGTACCGAAGGCCAGATCATTGGTGGTCGGCACCTTGGTATAGGTACCTCCCGTTCGTTCGCTCAGAGTTTGCAATGTCTGCGTTCCCGCACCGCCGATGACGATCACGTCCACCCGCACCGGTTTCGCTGGATCGGCGGCCGCGGCCAGTTCGGCCAGCAGCTTCTCCCCGGTGACGGGGGAGTCGTCATCGGGTCCGTCGGTGATGAGCAGGATCGAATTGGTGCGCGCCTTCGCGTAATCGGCGACGGCGTTGCGGTAGGCGGCCTGCAGGGTCGGGTAGGCGCGATCGGTTTTCGAGGTGCCCGGGGTGACCCCGGCCAGCCCCCGGGTCAGGGCCGCGCGCTGGTCGGCGGTCAGCGGCGCGACCGGGGTGACCACGCGGTACGGGGTCTCGCCGTCCACGTTCTTGGCGTAGGCCCATACGCCCAGGCCGAATTCCGGCGGCATCACCTGGGTGGTGGACCCCAGCGCGGCGATCGCGGTGGCCAGGCGGGTGGCCCCGCCCTCCTGGGTGGACATCGACGCCGAGATGTCCAGCAGCACCGTGGCGCTCACCCCGAGCACCGGATGCGCCACGATCTTGTTCACCTGTTCCAGCACGGCCTTGGGCGGTGCGGGGGCGGTCGCCGGGGGAGCGGCCCCGAAACCGTTGTCGGTGAACAGCTTCGACTGCTCGGGTGCGCGCAGGAAGTCGGCGAACAGCGTCGCGGCCAGCTTCTGCGACTGATCCAGCCAGTTGCCGCTGATCTGGGCCGCCGGATAGTCGTGCACCGGGCCGTTGCCGGCCGGCCGGAACGCGGTGAGCGGGGCCTTGGTTCTGATCTGCTGTTCGGTGGCGGGCACCGCGTGTACCGCCGCCCCCGCATCGGCGGCCGCGGCCAATTCGGTCAGCGCGGCGCCGGTGTCGGCCGCCGCGGGCGCGCCGGCGGCGAGCAGGGAGATCGCCGAGACCACCTGACCCGCGGCCACGGCCTTGTCGTCCAGTGGGTCGGTGCCCGAGACGCCGGAGCCCACGGCCGCGGCCACGGCCAGCGCGCTGTCCCCGGGCGGCAGCGCCAGCTTCAGCCCGCCCCAGCCGTCGAGGCCGATGTCGCCGAGCGAGCCCTGTTGCAGGCGCGGCAGATCCGCCCAGTTCACCGGGGCCGCCTCCAGGGCGCGGCGCAGTTCGTCCGGCACCGCGAGCGCGATCGGGCTCACCGCGATGGGCGCGGGTGTGCCCGCGATCAGGCCGGGCACCCGCATGAGCTCGATCGACCGGGCGGAATCGGGGATCCACAGACCCGGTTGCGGTCCGAGATCTCGGTTCCAGGGTGCGCCCGAGGTGAAGGAGGCGACCACGGCCGCGGTCGGCCGCGGGTTCACCGCCACCTCCGCGCAATGGTCGCGGACCTGCGGATTCGTCGCGTTGAAGCGGTCCGCCGCGGCCTGCACCGGAGCCGCGATCTCGGGGTCTACGGTCACGTTCAGGGTGGCGGTGCCCTCGACGCAGGCGGCGGCCGCGGCGTTGTCGCGATTCTCCGCACGCTGCTGTAGCCACGCCCAGCCGACCACGGCGAGCGCTAAGACGATCACCGCTACCACTGCGACAACCGGTCCTTTACTGACACCTCGTGACCGTCCCGCGGCGCGATGAGTACCCACGCGCGCCAGTCTATGGTCCCGGAAAATTGGCCCTGACCTGGGTCTGTGGCGGTCGCGCGGAAGTGGTGCGGAACACCGTGCCACCGGATTGCCGGATCGGGCCGCGGCGGTAGCGGGCGGGTGACTCCGGACACGACGCGGCGGCCGCGCCCGGGCACCGAAAGTGCCGGACGCGGCCGCCGGTTCCGCGGATCACTCGCGGATCATGTTCCCGCGGTCGTACTCGTGCCCGCCCCACACGCCGGACTGGCCGGTGCGCGCCGCGAACGCGCCGCAGTCGCGGCGGATCGGGCAGGTGTCGCAGATCGCGCGGGCGTACTCGAAGTCCTGCGACGGGTACGGAAACCACGCCTCATGGTTGGGATCACCCTGGCAGGCGGCATGCTGCCAGTAGTTCTTCGAGTCGGAGATGGGGAGCAGATCGGCCAGGGTCGGCTCCTCCGCCAGGGTGGTGGTGTTGGTCATCATCGGATCTCGCTCCTTTCGCTCCGATCACGCCTTTGCTGATTTCTTCTTCATCGGGCCCTACGAGGCCGCCAGGTCCTTCCAGACCTGACGCTGTCGGCGGGCTATGTCGTTGGGGGCCTTGGGCTCCCAGAGCAGGCGCATCCCGGCCTCCTCGGGGGTCCGGTCCGCCTTGGTCGTGTTGCAGGGTCCGCACGCGGCGATCAGGTTGGCCCAGGTGTTCGGGCCGCCACGCGAGCGCGGCTTGATGTGGTCGACGGTGCGAGCCCAGCCCGAGCAGTACCCGCAGCGAAAGTGGTCGCGGCGCAGGACGGCGGGCAGGGTGGCACGGCTGTTGTCGTCGGGCGCCAGGATCCGATGTTCGAGGTAGATGTAGCGCGTCAGCCGGATGGTTTCCGGCAGCGCGATCTCGACATCCTTGGAACGGATGGGGAAGTACGGCTCGTGATCCACCACCGGCTCGGCGCTGCCGGTCAGCAGCAGCACCACGGCGCGTTCGGCGCGGATCTCGGTCAGCGCCTCGAAGGAGGCGTTGAGCAGCAGTACTCCCCGGTGTATCCAGTTGTCTGCGGTTATCTCCGGACCTTGTGAATGACGGAACAGCATGGGGGTCACCATGTTTCGTGAAGAGGAAGAACAGAAAGGGGGAAGTGGAGGGCTTACGCCGCCGCCTGGAGGCGACCGGAATTCCGCTGATCGGTGCGCTCGTCGCGCCCGATACCGGTGTGCAACTCACGTGCGCTGTCGCCCGTGTCGCCGAGCTGTAGGCCCGACTTCGCCGGATACCGTTCCGAGAACACTGGATTCACTGCCGCCTCCTCCTTCCTGCTGGTCACGGCCGTTGCCGGCCGGTTCGATCGTCGTCGAAACATATGGTGACACAACGGACATGCCGTTGTCGGGTGATTTTTTGGTGGCCCCCACCGTGATCTGATAACGCGCGGACGGGCGGGTTTGTTCCGGCGGCCGGAATGACGGTTGGGTCACGATCGCGGCCGGGTGGCGGTTCGACGCCCATCAATGTCAAAGATTCTTTACATGAAGTCTGGTTTTCTTTACTCTGAAGTCATGCCCTTCGAAGAGAAGCGAACGTGGATCCTCGGGATCACCGCCGCGGTGTCGTATGCGATCTACGCGGTCGTTGTGCTGATTCGGGCGCGGGATTCGGCGCTCACCGAGGTTGCGTACGTCGCGCCCCTGCTGTGGGCGATCGGCGTCTCGATCGCGGTGTCCATCGTGGCGGCCATCGCCGTGGCGCTGCTCTCGCGCGAGGGCGACCGCAAGGATCAGCGCGACCGGGAGATCGATCGCATGGGCAGCGAGGCCGGCAACGCCTTCGTGGTGCTCGGCGCGATCGGGGCGCTGGCGCTGGCGCTGTGCGACGGCGATCGGTTCTGGATCGCGAACGTGATCTATCTCGGCTTCACACTGTCCGCGATCGTGGGCTGCGCGGCCAAGGTCATCGCGTACCGGCGGGGGTATCAGCCGTGGTGAAACAACCCACCAGGGTGACCAATAACATTCGCGCCCTGCGTTTTTCGCACGGTGAGATGACACAGGCCGAACTGGCCGATCGTATCGGGGTGACCCGGCAGACGGTCATCGCCATCGAGCAGGGCAGGTATTCGCCGTCGCTGGAGATGGCGTTCCAGATCGCCAGGGTGTTCAGCGCGCCGCTGGAGACGGTGTTCGAGTATCCGGAGGAAGAAGTTAGATGAAAGCCATCATCCAGTGCGAGTACGGCACGACCGCCGCGCTCTCCTACGCTGATATCCCCGAGCCGGTCGCCGGTCCCGGTCAGGTGCTGGTCCGGGTGCGCGCGGCCGGGCTCGACCCGAGCGTCTGGCACCTCATGACCGGTCTGCCGCTGATCGGGCGGCTCGCCCTCGGTGTGCGCCGCCCCCGGGTGCCGGTGCGGGGCTGGGATCTGGCGGGCGTGGTGGCGGCCGTCGGTCCCGGGGTGACCGAGTTCGCGCCCGGTGACGAGGTGTACGGCGGCGCGGACGGAGCGTTCGCCGAATTCGCCTGCACCGCTGCGGAGAAGCTGTTGCGCAAACCCGCGAATCTGAGTGTCGAGCAGGCGGCGGCGCTACCCATTTCCGGTATGACGGCGTTGCGTGGTTTGCGAAGCGTGGGGCGGATCGCGGCGGGGCAGCGGGTGCTGATCATCGGCGCGGGCGGTGGGGTCGGGCATCTCGCGGTGCAATTGGCCGTGCACGACGGCGCGCATGTGACCGGGGTGTGCAGTGCCGCGAAGCGCGATTTCGTGGCCGCGCTCGGGACCGAGCGGGTCATCGACTACACGAGCGAAAAGCTCACCGGCGTCTACGATCTCGTGCTCGACATGGCCGGCAACCGGCCGCTGTCGCAGCTGCGGGAACTGCTCACGCCCACCGGCACCGTCGTACTCGGCGGCGGCGAGAACGGCGGTCGCTGGTTCGGCGGCACCGAACGCAGCATGGGCGCGATGCTGCTCTCGCCGCTGGTGAAGCAGCGTTTGTGCGGGCTGCTGTCACTGCCGAATCCGGCGGATCTGGCCGCGGTGGGCGAGCTCGCGGCCGCGGGCGCGATGGTGCCGCGCATCGATCGCACCTTCGCCTTGGCCGACGCCGCCGCGGCGATCGACTATCTGACCGGGTCGCATCCGGCGGGCAAGGTCGTGCTGACGGTCTCCTGACCCGGCCCGGAACGCCGAATCCCCCGGCCGCGACGGCC
>NZ_JBEXUS010000187.1:0-8829 GCF_040614455.1 Nocardia sp. NPDC005978 | reverse complement strand
GCCGGGGCCCGGTCGCGCGCGGCGGCCGGGCCCGCATCGGCACGGAGAACGGCGAAACCCCCGCCCCGGGTGGTCCGGGTGCGGGGGTTTCGACTGTGCTGGCGTCGCGGCCGAAATTACTTGGCGGGGGCGACGAACGGCTGGTTGATGGTGGTGAAGTACTGCGCGGCGGCCAGGATGGCGACCGGCGCGGTCACGAAGATCTGGCCGGCGAGGGTGCCCAGGAAGCCGACGGTGGCGATACCGACAACGCAGCCGGCGATCGGGCCCGCGCCGAAGATGGCGAGCAGGGCGCCGGTGGCGACCAGGCCGATGCTGCCGCCGATGACGCAGCCCAGGGCCGCGCCGCCGAGGCCGCCGAGCAGGGTGCCGACGGTGGCGCCCAGGGCGATGGTGTCCTTCATGCGGTTGAAGGCGGCCTGCTCACGGTCGTACTCGGTCTTCCACGGCGCGACGTTCTCGTACGGCAGGGCGACCGGCTTGTAGACGGCCTTGTCCATGCTGAACTCGGGGGTCAGGGTCGCGGTGCGGTCGGTGATCTCCGCGGCGATCGGGAAGACGTAGTCGTCCACGCGGAAGTTGAGCTCGGTGCCCGCGACGACGGTGCCGTTGGCGGCCTTGACCTTGAATACGCCGTCCTCGACGACCATGGAACCGGCATCCGTGCGGATGATGGTGTTCGTCTCGGTGTTGGTGGCCGTGTAGTTGATCGCGTCGGCCTCGGCCGCGGCGGGGGCCGCGTTCACGGTACCGGCGGCGACGCCCATGGCGGCGATCAGCAGCGCCGACGTGGCGGCGAATTTCCTCATCAGCATTTGGTGCAAACCTCATCAGGGAAGAGCTCGGGGGGACGAGAGAAATAGAAATCGAATTCAGCTAACGAGCGGTGAACCCATCGTGACCGTTCGTTCAAATACCGTTCACCATCACGATGATCGGCGTTGCGAGGATTTGGAAATCTGCAGCGTACGAGGGGTTTTTTCACCGGCCCCGGGCCAGGTGAACGGTAACCTGGAAGTATCTTTGTGACTAAGGTCACAGTTCATGTGTGATTTGTGCGGACAATTTAACGAGAAAGCCGCGAGAGTTCCGTGGAAATTGGACATTCCGGACGCGGACTTTGTCGCCATCCGGAAATTTTGTTTCGGCCGCGTATCCGATTCCGCTCACACGCGGCGGGTAACCGGTGTAATGCTCGCAATGTGGACGCCGCGCCCCCGGGCCGCGCGGGCCGCGTAGGGTTGGCCCGTGCGATTGCTCGTAACCGGCGGCGCCGGATTCATCGGCGCGAACTTCGTTCATCAGACCGTGGCCACGCGCCCCGGCGTCCATGTCACCGTGCTCGACAAACTCACCTACGCGGGTAATCGGGCCTCGCTGGCTGCGATCGCCGATCGCGTCGAGTTCGTGCACGGCGACATCGCCGACGGCGCACTGGTCGATCGACTCGTCGGCGCGGCGGACGCGGTGGTGCATTTCGCCGCCGAATCCCACAACGACAATTCCCTGTCCGATCCGTGGCCGTTCGTGCAGACCAATATCATCGGCACCTACGCGCTGCTGCAGGCCGTGCGCAAGTACGACGTGCGCTACCACCACATCTCCACCGACGAGGTGTACGGCGATCTGGCACTGGACGATCCGGCCGCGTTCACCGAGGCCACGGCCTACAACCCGTCCAGTCCGTACTCGGCCTCCAAGGCGTCCAGCGACATGCTGGTGCGCGCCTGGGTGCGCTCGTTCGGGGTGCGCGCCACCCTGTCCAACTGCAGCAACAACTACGGTCCCTATCAGCACGTGGAGAAATTCATTCCGCGGCAGATCACCAATCTCATCGACGGCATCCGGCCGCGGCTCTACGGTGCGGGACACCAGGTTCGGGACTGGATCCACGTGCAGGACCACAACACCGCGGTGTGGGAAATCCTGGACCGCGGCCGCATCGGCCAGACGTATCTCATCGGGGCCGACGGCGAACGCGACAACAAATCTGTCGTACAACTGATTCTGGAAGGCTTCGGCCGCTCGCCGGACGACTTCGATCACGTCACCGATCGCCCCGGCCACGATCAGCGCTACGCCATCGACGCCACCCTGCTGCGCACCGAGCTCGGCTGGGAACCGCGCTACGGCGATTTCCGCGCGGGCCTGGAATCCACCATCGCCTGGTATCGCGCCAACGAACCCTGGTGGCGCGCGCAGAAATCGGCCACCGAGCACGCCTACGCGGCGGCGGGCGAGAAAGTCCTCTGATACCCGCGGGCGGGTTCAGCGCACGCCGATCCCGCCCCAGTCGCGCCGGTATTCCGCCCAATCCCGCGCGGTGGCCGCGAAATCCACATAGATCGCGACGCCGAAATTCCGCCGGCCGCGCTCGGTGCGGCCCAATCCCAGCCGGATGCCGCGAATCGCGGTCGCCACGGTTTCGGCGTTGCCCCGATGCCCGAGATCGTTCGCCCAGTACGCGGGTACGCCCAGCAACAGATCCACCCCGGCGGGCGTGACCTCCAGCGCCAGCCCGGTCTGCTGCGCGACATAGCCGCCGTAGAGCGATTTCACCGGCATGGCCGTGTCGTACGACATCACCGCGACCTGATCCGCGCGCCGCGCGACCTGCGCGAAATAGCCTTGCGACCACCATTTTCCGTGATCGGCCACGGCGAGGCCGACCGCGTGCAGCCCCGGCAGCGGGTCGATGACCGGCGCGGAGACCGACAGCAGCGCGGCGCGTGCGGCGGTGATCGGGCGTACCCGATCCAGCAGCGCCAGGAAGCCGGGCGAGCCCGAGCGCACCGGTTCCAGGTCGAAGTGGATGCCGTCGAATCCGAGGTCCAGGATCCCGGTCGCGGACGCGGCGACGCGCTCCCGGGTGGCGGCGTCCTCGACGTTCATGCCGTCGAATTCGGGGGCCAGGATGTCGCCGAGCCAGGACTGCACGCGGATGCCGGGCAGCAGGCGATGGGCGGTATCGACGAACCAGCGGGCGTTCGGGTGCAGTTCGGCGGGCAGGGCGCCGTCGTGCTCCAGCGGGCCGGTGTGCACGTACAGGTCCTTGATTCCGGTGCCGGACAACAGTGTCGCGAGCCCGGCCACGTCCGCGTCGGATCTGCGGCCGTCGACCCACGCGTGGCCGAGCCACACCGCGTCCCGCCCGCGCGTGCGGGCGTCGTCCGCGGGTGTGCCCGCGTAGTGCAGGCGCAGATACAGCGCCGCCCCGCCGACCGGGGTCAGCAGGGCGGTGAGGATCACCAGCAGGATCACCCCGGCTCTGCGCCATCGTGACCACCCGCGCCATCTCGCCCCCGCGGCCGCGAACGCGCTGCGCGGCCGCCCTTTTCGCTTCATGATCGAACGCTAGCGAGCGTGCGCGGGCGAGCGGTGGAGATGGTGTGCGGATCCCGTGGTGATCCGCGTGGGTCAGCCCCAGACGATCGTGGAGTACTTCACCACGGCCGCGAGCAGGGCCACGGTGGTGGCGGCGGTGACGGCGATGGCCGGGCCGCGCACCGGGATGCGTCCGTCGGCGCCGGTGAGCCGCAACGGCATCCAGCGCAGGAACACGGCCAGGGTCAGCAGGGCGAGGGGGACGAAGTAGCGGCCCTGGACACCGTCGATGATGAAGTAGCCGACGGGCGTGAAGGACATGTACAGGGTCACGTAGATCATCGCGACGCTCGCCGCCATGGTGAGCAGGACCAGCCAGACGCGCAGCCGATCCCCGGCCATGCGGTCCGCGATGCCCAGGCTCACCACGAAGGCCAGCAGGCTGGCCACGATGGTCAGCGCGGGTACGTCGATGTACGCGAAGCCGAGTTCGCCGAAGAACTGGGTGAACCAGCGCTGGTCGCGGCGGGCGATGCTGTCGCCGAACACGCTCAGGAACTGGATCGGATCGCCGAGGATCTCCTTCAGCTGATCGCCCGGGCGGACCGAGCCCCACTGTTCCTGCGGGCGCATGAGACTCATGCCGTCGCCGGTCGGGGCCGCGATCTTCATCCAGACCGCGAACACGCCGCCGCCGATGACCGCGAACACCCACGGCAGCGCCCGCTGCCAGATCGCCGGGCGTTCGGGATCGCCGAAGCCGAAGCGCCCGGCGGGAATCAGCACCGTGAGCATGGCCAGCAGCACGTAGGTCGGTTTGCAGACCGGCAGCAGCACGGTGGCCGTCAGCGCGAACACCGTTTCCGGCCGGGACAGCCGCTGCCCCAGGAACAGGCCCTTGACGATGAAGGCCGAAACCAGCAGCGCCAGTGCGTTGGTCACGGTGTCGGCGGTCACGGTGCCCGCCTGGAAGACCGCGATGGGCAGCACGGCGACGGTCAGCGCGAGCCATTGCACCCGGTGCCCGCGCAGCACGCGCACCGCGAAGCCGACGATCACCAGGTAGGCGAGGAGCCCGGCCCAGCGGGTGGCCAGCACCAGGCCGCCGACGTTCAGGTCCAGCGCCTCGGCGATCCGAATGCCCGCGGCGGCGGGCAGATACGGGACGGGGGAGTACGCGGCGGTGTTGGTGAACCACACCTGCGTCGTGGCCGCGGACACCGGCAGCGAGCCGAGCTTGTCGTAGGCGGCCCGGTCCACGACCATCGGGTCGGGCTCGTCGTTGTTGTTGCGGTAGTCGTCGAACGCGAACGACATGAGCGCGTCGACGCTGATCGGCACGTCGCCGCCCCACGCGGGCCCGCGGTCGTCCTGAATCTTCTGCGGCGTGATCTGCCCCTGCGCGACCTGGTAGGCGCGCCCGAACTGGGTGATCTCGTCGTGTCCCCAGAAGGGCGGGGTGACCACCGAGAACACCGCGCCGAAGATGCCGGCCAGCACCAGGAAGGCCACGGTGGCCGCGCCGAAGCGCTGCTCGATCCGGGCGAACGCCGCCCCGCGGCCACTCGCTCCCGTCGTCGATTCCGCGCCGGTCGTGCTCGCGCCGGACTCGGTCCCGTTCGGGGCGGTAGCCGCGCCGGTCTCGGCCGCGGCGACGGTGCCGGCGGCGCTCGATTCTGTTCCCACGGTGTCCGATTGTGCTGGACGCTCGCCCGGTTGCTCGGTAAGGGTCCCGGCTCCCGCGGCGGGAGTGGCGGATTCGCTCGGCTCCTCCCCGGGTCGCGTGGCGTCCGGCTCGGTGCGAACGGTCATCGCCTGCTACCGCCCGAGCAGTCCTGCGCCTCGTGCTCGGCGGCCACACCGACCGCCGAGTAACGCAGGTACATCAGGCGCGCGGCCTCGTGCCGGGAGCGGCGGATGCCGTCCAGGACCAGGCCCGCGGTCCAGGCCAGGCTGCCCAGCAGCAGCAGGGTGAAGCCCAGGAACAGCGTGGGGAAGCGCGGCACCTCGTGAATCCGGTAGAACTCGATCACTATCGGCGTGATGAGCACGATCGAGATGATCCAGGCCAGGGTGCCGAACAGGCCGTAGAACGCGACCGGCCGTTCGTGCCGGGCGAGCCCGATGATCAGCCGCAGAATCTTGAAACCGTCGTGGTACGTGCGCAATTTGGACTCGCTGCCCTCGGGCCGGTCCTTGAAGCCGACCGGCACCGCGGTCTGCGGCACGCGCAGGTGCAGCGAATGCACCGTCAGCTCGGTCTCGATCTCGAATTCGCGGGACACCGCGGGGAAGCTCTTCACGAACCGCCGCGAGAACACACGGTAGCCGGAGAGCATGTCCTCGACGTTCTCGCCGAACACCTGGGCGACCACGCCGTTGAGCACCTTGTTGCCGGTCTCGTGACCCGGCCGGTACGCCGATTCGCCCGCCGATTCCCGGCGCACGCCCAGCACGTGGTCGTACGGTCCGGTCAGCAGCGCCTCGATCATGCGCGGCGCGGCGGCGGCGTCGTAGGTGTCGTCGCCGTCGATCATCAAATAGACGTCGGCGTCGATATCGGCGAAGGCGCGGCGGACCACATTGCCCTTGCCCTTGCGATATTCGTGGCGCACGATCGCGCCCGCCTCGCGCGCCTTCTCGGCGGTCGCGTCGGTGCTGCGATTGTCGTAGACGTACACGACGATCCCGGGCACGGCGGCCTTGAGGTCGCTGACGACCTTCGCGACCGAGGCCTCTTCGTTGTGGCAGGGGACAACTGCGGCAATGCGAAGCTCGGTGGGGTCCACCCGGTCAATCCTCGATGTGATCGGTAGGCGAATACGAACACGGGGAGGGTACCCGAGATGGCTGGGGTACCGTCGCCGAGTGTCCAGCAGTGAGCCGGCGGCCGTCGATACCAGCCCCGCCGAAACCGTCCCCGTCTCTTTCGCGGACAAGGTGCGCACCACCCTCAAGCAGGGCAGCGCCTTTCTCGTGGTCGGCCTGATCGGGCTGGCCGTCGACGCGGGGACCTACAACCTGCTGGTGTTCTGGGGCGGGGAGGGCGTGCTCTTCGACCGGCCCATCGTCGCGAAGATCATCGCCATCGGCGTCGCCACGGTCGTCACCTATTTCGGCAACAAATGGTGGACGTTCGCGCACAAGAAGGGCGGATCTGCGGCCCGCGAATACGTCCTGTACGCGGTGTTCAATGTGATCGCGATCGGGCTGCAATTGGGCTGCCTCGGGTTCTCCCGATACGTCCTGGATCTGTCGAGTCCGTTGGCGGACAACATCTCCGGGACTTTGGTCGGGCAGGCGGTCGCGGTCCTGTTCCGCTACTGGGCCTATGACAAATTCGTGTTCACCGGAGCGCGCGACGAGAGTGTTGACGCGGGTTCGCGCTGAAGCCTCGCCCGCGAATTGATAGTCTCTGCGCGCCGTGCGTGACAGTGGGTGTCGATCCGCGTCAGGGTATTACCGGTATCTGATTTGTTTTCGAGCGATGTCGAGGGATTCATGGATGCGTCGGCTGGCCAAGCCGTGACCGAAATCAATGACCGGCAGACCGCCGGAGCCCCTGCGACGCTGCGGGCGGACCATGTCGCGCCCGAGCGCCTGGTGCTGCAGCGCGGGCTGTTCACCGGGCCGGCTCCCCGGATCAGCGACGATCTATACGCGGTGGTGAAGGGCGGCAAGGCGCATCGCGAGCGCTTCAGCCTGCGTCTGGACAAGGGCGCCACCGCCACGACCAATACCTACTTCGGCCGCTTCGCCGCCAGCTACTGGCAGCGCTGGACCACGGTCACCGCCGTCGAGGTCGCGATGACCCTGGAGGTGGGCGGCCGCACCAAGGTGCGCCTGGCCGCGTCGGACATCGCCGGGCACCGGCGCGTGGTGGCCACCGCCGAAACGCGCGAGGACGGCCGCGTCGTGCTGAGCACCGCGCTGGACATGTACATCGACGGCGGCGCGCTGTGGCTCGAATTCGACGCCATCGGCGGTGACGTGCTCATCTCCGATCTGGCCTGGAGCGCACCGGCTCCCGAGACGGTGCGACCGGTGGCCATCGCCATCTGCACCTTCAACCGCGCGCCGGACTGCGCGAACACGGTGGCGGCGCTGGCCTCGGACTCGACCGTGCTGGCCGCCATCGACGCGGTGTACGTCGTGGACCAGGGCACCGATCTGGTGCAGGATCAGCCGGTCTTCCAGGAGACCGCGCCCGCGCTCGGCGACAAGCTGCGCTACCTGCGCCAGCCGAATCTCGGTGGGGCGGGCGGTTTCACCCGCGGCCTCTACGAGGTGTCGGCCGCCAACGAGCACGCCGACGTCATCCTGATGGACGACGACATCCTGTGCGAGCCCGAAACGGTGCTGCGGCTCAACGCCTTCGCGAACATGACCGTCGAGCCGACCCTGGTCGGCGCGCAGATGCTCTTCCTCTACAACCCCGACTTCCTCAACGTCGGCGCGGAGGAGACCGATCTGGGCAGGCTGCGCCACGGCCAGAAGGTGTCCAAGGCGCTGCGCAACACCAGCATGCTCAAGAAGCATCAGGAACGCCGTGTGGACGCGGGCTACAACGCCTGGTGGACCTGCCTCATCCCGGCGGAGGTGGTCGCCCGCATCGGGCTGCCGGTGCCGATCTTCTTCCAGTGGGACGACGTCGAATACGGCCTGCGCGCGCGGGAGAACGGGTTCGTCACCGTCACCATGCCGAACGCGGCGGTCTGGCACGCGGACTTCTACTGGAAGGACTTCGACGACTGGGCGCGGTACTTCTCCTCCCGCAACTCGCTCATCGTCTCCTCGCTGCACACCGATCTGGATCCCAAAGCCGTTACCCGCCAGCTCTTCCGAGAGATCGGCGAATATCTGGTCGGGATGCAGTACGGCCTGGCGCACACCACGCTGCAGGGCATCGAGGATTACCTGAAGGGCCCGGAGATCCTGCGCGACGGCGGCATCGCGGCGCTGGCCGCGGCCCGGGGCTCGCGCAACGAGTACGCCGAGACCATCAAGCATCCGGCGGCGACCTCGCCGATTCCCAACGCGCACCTGCACGTGCGCCGGGCCGGCGGCGAGCCCAGCCGCCCGCTGCTCATCCTGTTCAAGCGGGCGCTGAACCAGTGGACCGGGCGCGTGATCCCGGGTCCGGTGGCGGTCACCCGCGAGGACGCGCACTGGTGGCACGTCGGCCTGTTCGGCGACGTGGTGGTCACCGACGCCTCGCAGTCCGGGGTGCGAGTTCGCCACCGCGACAAGGAGACCGCGCGCAAGCTGCTGATCCGCGCGTATCGGGTGCTCAAGAAGCTCCGCAAGGAACTGCCGGAGCTACAGCGGCGCTGGCGCGGGGCGATGCCCGAACTCACCAGCCGCGCCAACTGGGAGCGGCTGTACGGGATCGATTCCGAGAAGTAGCCGCGAGACTCGAAAGGCCGGTCGCCCAGGGCGACCGGGCGTTTAGCGCGACTGCCGACCGGCGCGAGGTACAGGTCGGGGGGGGGGGGGCCGGCGCCC
>NZ_JBEXUS010000186.1:0-8901 GCF_040614455.1 Nocardia sp. NPDC005978 | reverse complement strand
CGGCCGTTTTCACGCTCCGGAGCGCGGTCACGCTCCGGAGCGGGGCCGGCGGACGGTCACGAACGCCTGCGCCGCAGCGCCCACCAGGTCAGGACCGCGCCGGAAGCCGCTGCGGCGGTGAGGGGCACGGGGTGGCGTTTGGCGCTGTGGACCAGTTGCAGGCCGCGGCCGACGACCCGCACGCTCGTTTCGGCCACGGCGGCGTCGGCCTCCTCGCGCAGTTGCTCGGCGTCCGGCAGCAGATCGTCGGATTCGGGTGAAGTGGGCGGGACCGGGATCGGGTTCATCCTCGACTTCCATTCTCGATGGGCACGGGCTCGACCGGGTGGTACCCGCCACCGCCGAGTCGAAACGGTGGCGGCGGGGGGCGGGGGCGATCTGCCGCGCCTGTTTCGGCGATCCGTGCCCGGGTATGCGCTGACGGTCCAGTTCGTATGGGATCAAAGGATTTTCGATGACCGAACCGTCTACCCGGACCGGCAGACCTGACAGCTCGTATTCGTCGTCCAGCGTCGAGAGGATGGCGCAGCACCCGAATTTCGCGCGATTCGCTCGCGCGGGATTCGTGATGAGCGGAATCGTGCACCTGTTCATCGGGTACCTCGCCATCCGCCTCGCGCTCGGCAACGGGGGCGGCACCGCCGACCAGTCCGGGGCCATGGCCGAGCTGGCCGCGAAACCCGGTGGCGGAGTTGCCCTGTGGATCGGCGTGGTCGCTTTCACGCTGATGGCGCTGTGGCGCTTGACCGAAGCGGTGTTCGGCAAGGCTTCCGAGCCGCAGGCCGACAGCAAGAAATCCGAGGCCGTGCACCGAATCAAGGCCGCGGCCGTGGCCGTGATCTACTTCGGATTCGCGCTCACCGCATTCGGTTTCGCACGCGGGCGCGGCAAGTCGAGCAGCGGCGAGAGCAAGAGCCTCACCGCGCGGTTGATGGAGAACACCGCGGGAACGGCGCTGTTGATCATCGGTGGCGCGGTCATCATCGGCGTCGGCGGCTACCACGTCTACAAGGGCGCGACGCGACGGTTCCTGAAGGACCTGAAGGGCACGCCCAGCAAGCTGGTGCAGCGACTCGGCACGGCCGGGTACATCGCGAAGGGGCTGGCGATCGGCGCCGTCGGGGCGCTGGTGATCCTGGCCGTGAGCCAGTCCGACCCGGACAAGGCCTCGGGGCTGGACGGGGCGCTCAAAACCCTTGGCGCGCAGCCCTACGGCGCGACGCTGCTGGTGGCCGCGGGACTCGGGATCATCACCTACGGGCTGTACAACATCGTGATGGCGCGGCTCGCGAAGATGTAGCCGGGTCGAGGCCGGGGACGGCGGGATGACGCCGGCGCCCGGCCGCCGGCCACGAGGCGATAAGAGAGTCCGGCCCTATCTATCTCACAGTCGGCGTGCTAGACATACGACAACGGCGAGGAGGCGGCGATGGCGAAGATTGTGGTGTTCGGGGCGACGGGATACACCGGCCGGCTGACGGCCGAAGCCCTTGTCGCGCGCGGTGTTTCACCCGTGCTGGCCGGGCGGAACGGACCCGCCCTGGAGAAGCTCGCGGCCGATCTCGGCGGTGCGCGAACCGCCGTCGCCGATGTCGCCGACCCCGCGTCGGTGCGGGCGCTGCTCGGGCCGGGCGATGTCCTGATCAGCACGGTCGGGCCGTTCCTGCGACACGGCGGCCCGGCGCTGGCCGCCGCCATCGACGCCGGGGCGCACTACCTCGATTCCACCGGCGAGGGGCCGTTCATCCGGACCGTGTTCGAGCACGACGACCGGGCGCGAGCCGCCGGTTCGGCGCTGCTCACCGCGTTCGGATTCGATTATGTCCCGGGCAATCTGGCCGGCGCGCTGGCCCTGGCGGCCGCGCCCGGCGCCGCGCGCGTGGATATCGGCTACTTCGCCGACAACCCGCGCACCAGCGGGGGAACCCGCGCCTCGATCGCCGGAATGCTGTTCGAACCCAGTTTCGCACTGCGCGACGGGCGGATCGTGACCGAGCGCGCGGGCGCGCGACTGCACTCGTTCGATGTGGCCGGAGCCGCGCGGACCGGGGTGTCGATCCCCGGCTCGGAGCAACTCGCGCTGACCCGCTCGTACCCGGGCGTACGCGAGGTCGGGGTGTATCTGGGTCTGCCGACACCCATCGCACAGGGCCTGCGCGCCGGATCCGGCTTCACCGCGGCCGTGGGGAAGGTACCCGCGCTCAAGCGTGGCCTGGACAGCGTCCTGACCCGTGCCGTGCAGGGGTCCACCGGCGGCCCGGGCGCCGAGTCGCGCGAGCGCACCCGGACCTGGGCGGTGGCCGAGGCGCGCGATGCGAACGGAAAGACTTCGGCGACAGTCACTCTCGCAGGCGGTGACCCCTACGACTTCACCGCGGCGATCCTCGCCTGGGGCGCGCACACGGCGCTCGAGGGCGGGCTGCGCGGCACCGGGGCGCTGGGCCCGGTGGACGCCTTCGGTCTCGCGGAACTGGACGCGGCGGTGACCGCCGCGGGATGGTCCCGCTACCCGGCCGACTCCGCGCGGTGAGCGAATAGCCCGGGTGCGCGGGCCTTGTCGCCTGGCTCGACGTTTGCGGCGCAACGATACCGGCGGCGACACGAACTGAACCCGCCGGTGTCTGCGCATCGATCGTCCGAATCGCGCTGCGGCACAGCTCGGCTCACGAGCGGATCGGCTCGGCCTCGCAGAACCTGCGGACTCGGGTTCACAAGGGCGGCAGGTGGCTCGGCGGCCTTCAGCTCGCGGTGGGCGTGTTCGAGCAGGACGCGGCGCAGGTAGCCCAGCGGAATGGTGTCGAAATGACGACGGAAGTTTGCCTGCAGGGCGCGCTGGGTCACGCGGGCCGTCGATTACCGGAGAACGGTTCAGCGAAGCGAAGGTAGCTCACCCATCGAGGCAAAGTAAGGGTACCCTTACCGAGGGTGAGCGACCGGGTGCCCGCCGGCGTCGGTCCGCTCCCGGCCGGGTCCGGCCGTCGCCGGGCGTGGCCTGCGCGCGCGGGGAAAGGGCTTGGCGCCGTGCGCGATCGGAACCACCGCTGACGTACGGAGAACTCTGTGGCTGCTCGTGACGACACCTTCCCGCTCATCGGCGCGTTGCGCGACGCGGTGCTGCTCTCGGCGACCGTGACCGAATTCGAGGACCTGACGCCGGCGCTGCGGCGCATCCGGTTCCAGGGTCCGCGGCTGCGCGGGCTGAGCTGGCAAGCGGGACAGCATATTCGGATCCAGGTCGGCGGATTCGCCGAGACGCTCTTGCGTTTTCATCCGCACGACGCGCTGCGCGCCTACTCCGTCTACAACGCCGATCCGGTGGCGGGAACCCTGGATATCGTGCGATTCGAGCACGATACGGAGCCGGGGACGCTGACGCCGTCGCGGCGGTGGGCGCGCGACACCGGCATCGGGGAAACCGTGCATTTCACCAGGCCCCAGGGAAATTTCGTCGTCCGGGACGACGCGCCGTATCACCTGTTCGCGGGTGAGGAGACCGCGTCGGTCGCGTTCGCCGCCATGCTGCGCTCCCTGCCCACCGGGGCCGAAGTGCACGGCGTGGTCGAGGCCGCCACCGCCGCCGGGCACCTGGCGCTGCCGCGCGATCTGACCGGGGTGGAGCGAGGTGCGGGCGGGGCCGCGAACTCCGAGACGCTGGCCGCCGGGCTGCGCGCCCTGCCGCTGCCGGACCGGCCCGGGGTGGCCTACCTCGCCGGCGAGGCCCGCACCATCCAGCGACTGCGCCGGATCCTGATCGACGAGCGCGGCTGGGATCGCCGGGCCGTTCGCACGAAACCGTTCTGGACGCCCGGGCGCACCGGAATGGAGTAGCCACCACGCCCGCAAAGGAAGCGATAAATTCGCGCGCACGAGCTCGCGCGATCCGTAAGGATCCGCGGCGCACCCGACGGCGCGGGTTGAATCGAGGGTCTGAATCGCTTGCGAGAGAGCAGGAAACCACCATGAACACCATCGATCGAACCGACTCGGCGCCCGCCGTGCGGGTGAGCTGGTCGGCGGGCGAGGCCGCCTACGTCGCCTGTTCGGATCGATTCCCGGGCCTCACCGCGCGGAACGAGTGGTCCGCGCTCGCCGCGCTGGACGAATTCATCGAACTCGTCGAACACGTGCGGCGACAGGGCGATTCCGGGGTGCGGCCGGCCGCGTGAGGGGTTACGCGGCCTGCAGCGCCTGGGTCCGCAGGTCTTTCAGCACACGGGACAGGATGCGCGAGATCTGCATCTGGGATACGCCCAGCTCCTGCGCGATCTGCACCTGGGTCTTCTCCTGGCCGTAGCGCAAGATCAGGATGCGGCGCTCGCGCTCGGGCAGCGCGGCCAGCAACGGACCCGCGGTGAGCGAATCCTCCATGAGCGCGAAGCCGGGATCGACGTCGCCGATGGTATCCGCGGGCGAGAAGGTCGCGCCGTCCTCGGTGCCGGTGACCCGGGTGTCGAGGGAATCGGCGGTACGGCTGTTGCGGGCGATGAGCGCCTGGGTGATCTCGTACAGATCGGCGTCGAGGTGATCGGCCAGCTCACGGGCGGTGGGCTCACGCCCGAGACGCTGGGACAGCTGCGGGATCGCCGTGGTGAGCTGCTGCTGCAGTTCCTTGAACCGGCGCGGCACGCGCACGGCCCAGGTGCTGTCCCGGAAGTACCGCTTGACCTCGCCCATCACGGTCGGAATCGCGTAACCCAGGAACGACGAGCCGTGCTCGGGGTCGAAACGGTCCACCGCGAGCACCACGCCCAGCGCGGCGATCTGCGCCAGATCCTCGTAGTCGACCCCGCGGCCGGCGTAGCGGCGCGCGATGTGCTCACCCAGCGGCATGGCCTCGGCGATGATGTCATCGCGCAGACGGGCCCGGCCGGGATCCTGTGGATCCAGGGCCGCGAGCTCGGCGAGCCGGGGTTCCAGGTTGTCGTAGGTGTCGCTTCCCTTGCGTGTACTGCGGGTGGCGGGTCGTGCGGTGTATTCAGTTGACATGTTCAGCCCCTCGGTGCGGTGTCCCGTACAAAACGTGGGTATTTCTAATCTCTACCCGGTCCGACCGGATCGAAACAACCCGGCGCGAGATGGCCCACACCGGGCGATCTGCCCGAATCACCGCGAATAAGTTGCCCCTCACCTGCGGAGACGAGGCGTGGAATCAGCTGTTTTCACCAATCACGGTTTGATAAACAATTCGATGGGGAACGCTTAGGACATGATCATCGACTCACGTAATCACCCCCGGAATACGACGAGGATCGATCGCACCAGCACCGCCGTGGCGCTGGCCCTGTGCCTGTTCTTCTTCCTCGGACTGACCCTGCTCACCGGCTCGGCGCTCACCGCGCTGACCGGCACCGCCGGCCTGCTCGGCGCCCTGGTCATGACCTTCCAGATGCTGGCCCTGCCCACCGACACGCACTGACGGTTCCGGTCCGCACGCGCCGGAACCGCAGCGCCTACATGCGCGCGAGCAGCTCGGCCTTCTTGGCCGCGAACTCGCCCTCGGTCAGCACCCCGGCGTCCCGCAGTTCCCCGAGTTTGCGCAGATTCTCGGCGATGTCCCCCACGGGCGCGCGCTGCGCTCCCCCGCCACCGGCTTCGGCTTTCAGCCGCCGGAAGGCCGCGACGAACGCCTCACCCCGCCCGTGCGCGATCTGGGCGACCGACGCCATCCAGCGCGAGGTCGAGATGGTGACGGTCTCCCCGCCCGGCTGGGTCGAGAATCCCAGCGCCACGACCGCGTCCAGCGCGAACTCCTCCACCGAGGCGCTCAGCAGACCCTTGTCGAAGAAGAACATCCGGCGCGTGGTCAGCACCAGCATCCCCTGCCGCTGATCGTCGAACAGACCCTGCGCGAGTTCGATCACGTACTCGTCGAGCCTGATGTACTCCGACAGCGAGCGTGCCTCGCGGTGCCCGAACAGCCAGCCCAGCTTCCCGATTCGGTCCAGGGCGGCGGTCAGGCCGTGATCGTCGATGGGCAGCCCGCCCGCCGCGGTGATGTCGTCGATCAGCTCGATGTGCTTGCTGCCCATCATGTCGACGGTCCACTCGATCACGGTCGAGGACGGGCTCTCGGGCCGGAAACCCGCCGAAAGCGTAGCGGCCCAGCGGTTCTTGCGCAGGGAGCGCTTGGATTCCGCCAGCAGCGGATTGCCGCGCCGGGTGATCTCCACACCGAGGGCGCTCATGCCGTGCTCGATGGCCGGGTACGCCTGCTCGTACGGCGCCAGCACCCGAATCGCCACGTTGCGCACTATCCCCACGCGAGGATCGTAGCGGCCCGGGCGATGTCGCCGCGGGACAGGTGACGCGCGGCGGGCTACCCCAGGTCGCCGGGGTGCGGCCCGGTGGCGAAGGGGTTCGGCTCGTCCGCGGCGAGCACGCCGACGAACGGATCACCCTCCCCCGCGAACGTGTATGCGCCGCTTTCGATCCGGTCGATCAGGCCGTGCGTCCAGGCCGCCTCGCTGTCGGCCGAGTGCACCCACATGTTCATGATCTCGCCGATGTGCCCGAGCTGCCCGGGGCCGTCCTCGGGGATGTAGTGCTCGGTCACCGAGGCCCGCCAGCGTTCGAGCCCGGCGATGCGCTCGCGCAGCAGGGCGACGGCTTCCGCGCGCGGCAGGTCGACCATGAATCCGATTGCGGCCGAAAGCATATCCATCTTCTGGTCGTACGAGGTCAGCGCCTCCCGCAGCAGCGCCCGGTATTCCGCGGTGCCTCGCTCGGTGATCTCGTATTCCACCCGGGGCGGTCCGCCCACGGTGCTGGGCGCGACCTCGTGCGCCAGCAGCAGTCCCTGCTTGGCCATCTGCTTGAGCGCGTGGTAGATCGAGCCCGGCTTGGCGTTGGACCACTCGTGCGCGCCCCAGAACTCCAGGTCGTTGCGCACCTGATAGCCGTGCGCGCGGCCGTGCTGGCGAACCGCGCCGAGCACCAGCAATCGGATCGCCGACATGGACATCTCCCTCCGGGTGAGTGCGCCCAGGCTAGCACTATTCAATCTTGACTAGATGCAGCGGCGGCGCGTACGTTGGTCGGGTAATCAAGTTTGACTAATAGGGCGGCCGACGCGGACCGCCCCGGTCGAACGCGGGCACCGAACGGCAGGGGTGTTTCTTGTCCTACGACAACCCGGCGATCTTCGTCGAAGGCCTACGAAAGAGATACGGCGGCAAACAGGCCCTGGACGGCCTGGATCTGACCGTCCGCGCGGGCACCGTGCAGGCGGTGCTCGGCCCGAACGGCGCGGGCAAGACCACGGCCGTGCGCATCATGTCCACCCTGCTCCGGCCCGAACAGGGCCGGGTCGAAGTGGCCGGGGTCGACGTGCGCGCGCACCCCGAGATCGCGCGCACCCGAATCGGATTGCTCGGGCAGCACGCTGCGGTCGACGAGGAACTCGGCGGCAGGCAGAACCTGGAGATGTTCGGGCGGCTCTACCACCTGGGCGCGCGGCGCGCAGGGGTGCGGGCCGACGAACTGCTGGCCCGGTTCGGGCTCGCCGACACCGGGTCGAAGGCGGTCAAGCACTACAGCGGCGGCATGCGGCGCCGGCTCGACCTGGCGGCCTCGCTCATCTCCGAACCGCTCGTGTTGTTCCTGGACGAGCCGACCACCGGGCTCGATCCGCGCGGGCGCACCGAGGTGTGGAACGCGGTGCGTTCCCTGGTCGACGGCGGCACCACCGTCCTGTTGACCACCCAGTACCTGGAGGAAGCCGATCAGCTGGCCGATCGGATCACCGTGATCGACCACGGCCGGGTGATCGCCGAGGGCACCGCCGACGACCTCAAATCCCGGACCGGCGGCGACCGCATCGACGTGGTGCTGCACGACGCGAACCAGCTCACCCGCGCGGCGGCGCTGCTGCCCGGGGACGTGCTGATCGATCAGGATCGGCGACTGCTCAGCGCGACGGTCACCGACCGCATGCGGGCGCTGACCGGGGTCGTGCGCGCACTCGAGGAGGCGGGAATCGAGGCGCGGGACATAGCGATTCGCCGGCCGACCCTCGACGAGGTCTTCATGGAACTGACGAAGGAGAAGGTGGCGTGACCACCACGTACGGCGCCGCCCCGGCGGCCGGCTCGGCAGCGCTGTGGGCCGTTTCCGACTGCTGGACCATGACCAGGCGGGAACTGGCGCACTGGGCGCGCCAGCCGGTGCAGGTGGTGGTCGGGCTCGTGTTCCCGGTCATGCTGCTGGTGATGTTCAGCTACCTCATCGGCGGCGGTCGTGCCATCGACGGGGACTTCACCGCCTACCTGGTCCCCGGCATGCTGACCATGACCATGGCGTTCGGGCTCGAGTCGACCATGACCGCGGTGACCCAGGACCTGGGCAAGGGCGTCATAGACAGATTCCGTTCCATGCCCATGCATTCGGGCGCGGTGCTGGTCGGGCGCAGCATCGCGGACATGCTGCAGTCGGTGCTCGGACTGGCCGTCATGGTGGCCGTCGGCTACGCCATCGGCTGGCGCTGGCACGGCGGCGTGGCGGCCTTCCTGGCGGCGATGGGCCTGCTGCTGCTCCTGCGCTTCGCCATGCTGTGGATCGGGATCTACCTGGCCATGGTCGCGGGCAAACCGGAACTCGTGCAGACCGTGCAGATTCTGGTGTGGCCCATCAGTTTTCTGTCGAACGCCATCGCCTCCCCCGAATCGATGCCGTCCTGGCTCGGCGCGGTCGTGGAGTGGAATCCCATGTCTGCCACCGCGACCGCGGTGCGCGAGCTGTTCGGCAATCCGGTCGCGGCCGGTGACTCCTGGGCTAGCGCGCACGCGGAGTTGCTCGCGTTGCTCTGGCCGCTGGGGCTGATCGCGGTGTTCTTCCCGCTCGCGGTCAAGCGATTCCGGGATCTGAGCGGCTAGCGGGTGCGCGGTGCGGTCGTGCGAACGACCG
>NZ_JBEXUS010000185.1:0-9124 GCF_040614455.1 Nocardia sp. NPDC005978 | reverse complement strand
GCCTCGCGCACCTTGTCCGCGGCGGTCTCCACCTCCGCGGCCAGGGCGGCCAGTGCCTCGTCCGAGACGTCCAGCGATTGCAGGCGGGTTCTGGACTCGTCGGCCCAGGCGATGACGCCGTCGATGTCCGGCGCGTATTTGCGGGTCAGCGTCTTGAGTTCGGCCTGCCGGGTGAGCAGCGAATCCAGCGCGCCCGGATCGGACGGCAGATCCGACAGGTAGGAACTGAGTTCGGTCGTCATGTCGACCACCACCGACAGCGCCTCGCCCAGCCGGGGGGCCAGCGCCGTCAGGGCCGGATCGTCGGCGGCCTCCAGGCGGGCGCGCGCGGTGCCCAGCAGATCCAGCGCGCCCGAGCCCTCGCCGGGGGTGTCCGACGGACCGGCCAGGGCGTCGTGCGCGGCCGCGGCGGCCTCGCGCAGCGAATCCAGATCCGAGAGCCTGCGCACCTCGATCACGATCCGCGCGTCCTCATCGGGTTCGGGTGCGATGGAATCGATCTCGTTGAGCGACTGGGTCAGATGATCGGCCTCCAGGGCCAGTTCCCGGCTGCGCGCGGTGCGCTCGAGCAGCTGATTGCGCGCCTCGAGCCAGGTGCGGCGCACCTTCTGGTACTTGCGCAGCAGCGGCGCGACGGCGTCGGAGGCGAACTGGTCCAGCGCGTGCAACTGCTGATCCGGCCGTTGCAGCCGCAGCTGATCGTTCTGCCCGTGCACCGTCAGCAGCGGGGTGGTGAAATCCGAGAGCACCGAGGCCGGAACGCTGCGCCCGCCCAGATGCGCGCGCGAGCGGCCGTCGCTGCCGACCGTGCGCACGGCGATGATGCTGCCGTCGTCATCGGTTTCCGCGCCGGAGGATTCGAGCACCTCCTTGACCTCGAGGATCGCGCCGTCGTGCACCGCGTCGACGGTGAACCGCCCCTCGACCACCGCCCGCGAGGCGCCCAGGCGCACCCGCCCGGGATCGGCGCGGGCTCCGCTGAGTAGGTGCAGGCTGGTGACCACCATGGTCTTGCCCGCACCGGTCTCACCGGTCAGGACGGTCAGCCCTTCATGGAATTGCGCGGTGGCGGTGGAAATTACGCCCAGCCCGTCAATCCTGATCTCTGTCAGCACTCGTGCTCTCCGTTCGCGCAGACGCTCGGCCTCGCCAGCCTGTCACGGGCAACTGGAATTTGCGCACCATCCGGTCGGCGAACGGCGCGGAATCGAGCCGCACCCACCGCACCGATTCGGTCCCGCGGACCGCCTCCACCCGGCCGCCCCGCGGCAATGCGAGGGTGCGACGGCCGTCGAGGAAAACTATCGCATCATGGCCCGTGGCAACGGTTTCCACCGCGATCCGGGAATCGGGGCTGGTCACCAGGGGTCGTGCGAACAGGGCGTGGGCATTGCTCGGAATCACCAGCAGCGCTTCGAGTTGCGGCCACACCACCGGTCCGCCGGCGGAGAAGGCATATGCGGTGGACCCCGTCGGAGTGGCCACCAGCACACCGTCGCAACCGAACGACGACACCGGGCGGCCGTCCACCTCGAGCACCACTTCGAGAACGCCCATGCGCGCGGCATTCTCGATGCTGGCCTCGTTGAGCGCCCAGCCCGAGTCGACGAGCACATCGTCGACCCGCACGCTCACATCGATGGTCATGCGCTCTTCGATCGTGTAATCGCGGCGCACGACCTGCGATAGCGCCTCGTCCAGATGCTCGGCCTCGGCCTCGGTGAGAAAGCCGATGCGGCCCAGATTGATTCCCAGCACCGGCACCGAGGCGTTGCGAGCCAGCTCGGCCGCGCGCAGGAAGGTGCCGTCGCCGCCGAGGGCGAGCACCATCTCCGCGCCCACCGCCGCGTCGGGGGTGTGCGCCATGACGCGCACGGGATAGCCGCCGTCGGGCTCGCCCTGCTCGTCGAGATCGAAACGGGTGCTGTAGGCCTCGTCCTCGAGCACCCGCAGCCCGATACCGGCCTCGGCGAATATCTTGGCCGCCCGGTGCGCGGTCTCGGTGATCTCCGATCGCCCGGGATGCGCGACCAGCAGGACTTCCCGTCCGGTGCCCGGCGAATTCACTGTGGTCCCTCCTGAACCGCCCGATCGATCAACAGCCGCACGCGATCCCGCTCCGCCGACCCGAAGGCGGTGAACGCGAGATCCGCGGCGGCGGCCGAATCCACTGCGGCCGACACAGTATCGGTTACGACCGACACGGTATCGCCACCGGCGGATTGATCGGCTTCTTGCTGCGCGACAGTATTTTCTCCCGCGGCGGGGGCTCCCGCCGCCTCATTACGCAACCACAGGAAGTACTCCACATTCCCGGACGGGCCGGGCAGCGGGCTGGCCACCACGCCCCGTGTGCGCAGCCCCAGCTTCGCCGCGGCGGCCGCGACCTCGAGGACGGTTTCCGCGCGCAGCGCCGGATCGCGCACCACGCCACCGGATCCGAGCCGGTCCTTGCCGACCTCGAACTGCGGCTTGACCATGGGCAGCAGGTCCGCGCCGGGCGCACAGCAGGCCGCCAGGGCGGGCAGCACCAGGCCCAGGGAGATGAAGGACAGGTCGGCGACGACCAATTCGACTGTGCCGCCGATGAGTTCGGCCGTCAGTGCGCGAACGTTCGTGCGGTCGTGGACCAGCACCCGATCGTCGTTCTGCAAACGCCAGATGAGCTGGCCGTAACCGACATCGGCGGCCACGACCTGCTTCGCGCCCCGGCTCAGCAGCACATCGGTGAAGCCGCCGGTGGACGCGCCCGCGTCCAGGCAGCGCTTACCCTCGACCGAGACCCCGAGCGGTTCGAACGCACCGAGCGCGCCCAGCAGTTTGTGTGCGCCGCGCGAGGCCCACTGCACCTCGTCGGGCTCGTCCCGGACCAGCAGCGGGGCACTGGCCTCGACGCCCGTCGCCGCCTTGGTGGCGACGCTGCCGTTGATCAGGACGCGACCCGCGGCGATCAGCTCGACCGCGTGTTCCCGCGATCGCGCCAGTCCGCGGCGAACCAGTTCCGCGTCCACCCGTGCGCGCTTGGCCACCTTCAGACCTTGTCCACCGTGGCCAGCGCCTGCACCAGCACGTCGTGCGCCTGCTCCAGAATGCGAGCGCGCCGAACGATATCCGTGCCGTCGGACGTGGATTCCCGTGCACCGGCCGTCAATTCGGTCAGCAGGGCGTCGACCTCCGCGCGTATCCGCTGCGGGTCGGCGAACTCCTGATGCGCGCCGGGCAGGTGCTGACCGGGCAACGGAGCCCCCGGGCGGGGCCCCTGACCGGGTAGCTGCGCGGCGGCGGCGCCGTACGGGGCAGGGCTTGGCGTACTCATGGTGGCGACAACGCTACCCGAACCCGCATTCGAACACACGTACCGTGCCGGGTCCGAGCGCACGACAGCTATCGGCGAGAATCGACCCCATGGAACGCACCTTCGAGGATCTGATCGCCGCCGCGGACGCGGTGTCGGTGGCCGGCTGGGATTTCTCCTGGCTGGCGGGTCGGGCCACCGAGGAGCGGCCGTCGTGGGGTTATCAGCGGCAGCAGGCGGGCCGGTTGGCGACCGCCCGGGCCGCGCTCGACATCCAGACCGGCGGCGGTGAGGTGCTGGCCGAGGCGGAGCGGTTCCCGCCGACGATGGTCGCCACCGAGTCCTGGCCGCCGAATCTGGCCAAGGCCACCGCGCTGCTGCATCCACGCGGGGCGGTGGTGGTCGCCGATCCGGACGAACCGCCGCTGCCCTTCGCGGCCGACGCCTTCGACCTGGTCACCAGCCGGCATCCGGCGACCATCTGGTGGGACGAGATCGCCCGGGTGCTCGAACCCGGCGGCGTCTACTTCGCCCAGCACGTCGGACCGGCGAGCGTGTTCGAACTCGTCGAGTACTTCCTGGGACCGCAGCCCGAGGCGCGCAAGGGCCGCGATCCCGAACGCGAGGCGGCCGACGCGCGCGCCGCCGGACTCGAGATCGTGCAGTCCCGCACCGAACGGCTTCGCATGGAGTTCAACGACATCGGGGCCGTGGTGTACTTCCTGCGCAAGGTGATCTGGATGGTGCCGGGCTTCACCGTCGCGCAGTACCGCGACCGACTGGCCGAGCTGCACCGGTTGATCGAGGCCGACGGGCCGTTCGTCGCCTACTCGGCCCGAACCCTGGTCGAGGCGCGCAAACCCGCCTGACCGTGCCGGCTCACCTGCCGTCGGAGATGGTCGGCGCGGTGGGGTTTCCGGACCGGCCCCACATGATCCACCCCACGGCCGCGGCTCGGACCGCCGTTCGGTGGCCCGCCGCGACGCACCCTCGCGGCCCGCTCACACCTCGACCGAGAAGTGGTGCGAGGTGATCGCCAGGTGATGGCGCATATACAGACGGTGCGCCGCGGCACGGCTCGCGGCGACGCCGGAATCCAGGTGCACCGCTTCACAATCCAGCCGCGCGGCCTCGCCCTTCACCCAGCCGACGAGTTGGTCGGCGTACCCGTGACCGCGAGCTTCGGGGACGGTGCTGACGTCGTCGACGTAGACGAACCGGCCCCACGCGGTCGAATGCGTGACGCGGAAACCCAGGATCGAGCGCGCGTAATCGGACGTGTCATCGAATACGCCGACCAGCCGGTACCCGGCGGGCCGCAACTGCTCGTCGACGAGCTGCGCGATCGCCTCGGCGCTCCCCCACCGCGGCCGCAACTCCAGCAGCGCCGGGCCGCCCAGCCCGGTCTCACCCGCGAAGATCTCCCGTAGTTCGCTCATGGCTCGACCGTAGTTCAGCGGGCGCGAGGTATCCGAGAGCCACTTCGCCCCAAGTCTCACGGACCAATTCGCGCTCCCGGTTCCCGCACACGCCCCATCACCGCGCGACATCACGCGCACCCGGTAACAGGGCGCGGGTCGACAATCGTCACGGGTGCGCGCACCAGAAAGCCCGCTCCGATGCCGACCGCGAATACGCTGGGAAACACACCAACCGGGAGTCGGGCTTCGATACCCGGGAGTGGGCTCCGCCTCCGCGGCACGACAGCGCATCGTGCCGGCGGAGGCGTCGCAGGGTTACGCGACGGGGGGCGCGGCCACCGGGATCGCGCGGCCCGGGTGCTCGGCGAAGAGCTTGGCCAGGGTCTCGGCGATGTCGGCGGAGCCGGGGGCCACGGGGGCGATATCGGCGACCGGCTGGTTCAGGGCGTCGAGCGACTGCGACACGTAGGTGGGCAGGCGGTCCGCGGGCTGGGTGTTCAGGTCGGCCAGGGTGCTGACGCCGGTCAGGACCAGCAGGGAGGGCAGGCCGACGCTGTGGCCGCCGTCGATGTCGGTGTCGAGGCGGTCGCCGACCACCAGGGCGTCGCGGGTGCCCGCGCGCAGCAGGGCGTCCTCGATCAGGGGGGCGTACGGCTTGCCCGCCACGATGGGCTCGCGATCGGAGGCGGTGCGCAGGGCGGCGACCATCGAACCGTTGCCGGGGGCCAGGCCGCGTTCGTTCGGGAGGGTGGCATCGGTGTTGGCCGCCACCCAGAGCGCACCCGCGCGCAGCGCGTAGGCGGCCTCGGCCAGATCGGCCCAGGCTGTCTGCGGATTGTGGCCCTGCACGACCGCGGCCGGGGCCACGCCGTTGAAACGGCGAATCGGCTCGAGCCCGACCGCACGCACCTCGGCGACGAGATCGTCGGTGCCGACCACGAGCACGGTCGCGCCCCGGTCCAGCCGGGAGGCCAGCAGGCCGGCGGCGGCCTGGGCGCTGGTCACCACATCGTCTTCCGTTGCGGCATAGTCCAGTTCGCGCAAATGCTCGGCCACGGCGGCGGCCGATCGACTGGCGTTGTTGGTCACGTACATGAGCCGCTGACCCGGGCCGTCGCCGGATGAGTCACCCGAAAGCGCCTGCGGCGCACCGGGAACCACCTCGTGCCCGCGATAGAGCGTCCCGTCGAGATCCAGCAGTAGCGCGCCGAATCGATCCCGTAGCCGCATAGCGCCGCCCCTTCTCACTTCCCGGTCCCCGAGCGCACCGCCGCCCGTGCCGGGCGGCGGTCACGCCGAATGTCAGCTCTGCCCGCCGACTTCAGGACCGATCGTCATCCTTGGCCGCCTCGGTCAGGTCACCGGGCGGATCTTCGATGGTCGTCACGGCCGATGTACCGGCCGCACCGGCGGTTTCGGCCTTCGAGCCCGAATTCGCGGTGTCGTCATCATCGCCGAACTCGGCGGCGGCGGTGCCGGAATCGGCGGCATCGAGAACCTCGGGAGAGTCATCGCTCTCGTCGTCGTCCTCGTCGTCCTCCACCGCGGCGGTCCAATCCGGTTCGCCCGCTTCGTCTTCGGCGTCATCCTCGGTCAGGGTCCAGCCGCTGCCGTCGCCGCCCTCGGCCAGGTCGGCGGCGCGCTCCTCGGCGTCGGTCTCACCGTCGGTGTCCGCGGACGCGGCGTTCATGAACCAGGTCAGCGATTCCTCGCTGCGACCGGCGGCCAGCAGCGCCTCGGCGTACGCGTAGAACAGGCGCGCGGCGGCCGAACCGGTACGCGCGGGATCGAGCTCGGCGGTCTGCAGCGTCACCACGGCCTGATCGAACTGGCCCAGGTCCATGCGGGCGCCGGCGACGACGATGCGCAGTTCGGTGGCCTCATCGCCCTCCAGCAGCCGGGCCTCATCGCTGCGGCCCAGCTCGATGGCGCGCTCGGGACGGCCGAGGCCGCGCTCGCAGTCGGCCATGACGGCCAGCAGACCCGAGCCGCCGGACATGCGACGCGCGGTCCGCAGCTCGGACAGGGCCTCGGCCCACTCGCCGGCGTGGTAGGCCGCGACACCGTTGGTCTCGCGGACCACGGCGATACGACCGGCCCGCTGCCGGGCGGCGCGTGCGTGCTCGAGCGCCAGCTCGGGATCCTCGCCCAGCAGCTGCGCCACCATGACCAGGTGCCGGGCCACGGTCTCGGCGTTGGACTTGTCCAGGCTCAGCAGATCGCGGCGAACCGCGGGCTCGAGGTCGGCGGCCTGCACGTCGTCGGGCAACTCGGGCTCATCGGGCCGACCGGCCCGGCGCTCGCTGCCACCGGACCGCGCACCCTCACCGCCCCGGCGACGGTCGTCGCCGCCGGAGAACGAACGCTCGGCGCGCTCCGGGCGATTGCCGGCCGGGCGCTCGGCCCGGTCACCTTCACCGGAACCGCTGCGGCCGAAGCTCTTCCGCTCGTCACGATCGCCGCGCTCGGCCCGGTCACGGCCGCCCTCGTAGCCGCCGCGATTGTCATCGCGCTTGAAACCACCGCGGTCACCGCCGCGGTCGTCCGAACGCTTGAAACCGCCACGATCGCCACCCCGATCATCCGAACGGCTGAAGCCGCCACGATCGGAACCACGGTCGTCCGAGCGGTTGTAGCCGCCACGGTTGTCGTCGGAGCGGTTGAAACCACCCCGATCGCCGCCACCCCGGTTGAAGCCACCGCTGCGCTCGCCACCGCGATTGTCATCGCGCTTGAAACCGCCACGGTCATCCGGACGCTTGAAGCCACCACGATCGTCCGAGCGGTTGAACCCGCCGCGATCGGAGCCACGGTTGTCGCCGCCACGGTTGAAGCCGCCGCGCTCACCACCGCCACCGCGGTTGAAGCCGCCGCGGTTGTCGTCTCGGTTGTATCCGCCACGGCTGTCGCTGCCGCGGTTGAAGCCGCCGCGCTCGCCGCCACGATTGTCATCGGAGCGGTTGAAACCACCCCGATCGCCGCCACCCCGGTTGAAACCGCCGCTGCGCTCACCACCGCGATTGTCATCGCGCTTGAAACCGCCGCGATCACCGCCACGGCTGTCGCCGCCACGATTGAATCCACCACGGTCGGAGCCCCGGCTGTCGCCACCCCGGTTGTAGCCCCCGCGCTCGCCGCCACGGTTGTCATCGCGCTTGAAACCGCCGCGGTCGCCGCCGCGATCGTCGCTACCGCGATTGAATCCGCCACGCTCGCCACGGTTGTCGCCACCGCGATTGAACCCGCCGCCGCGCTCACCGTCACGGCTGTCGCCGCGGTTGAACTCACCCCGGTTGTCGCCGCCGCGGCTGTACCCGCCACGATCGCCGCCCCGGCTGTCGCCGCCACCGCGGTTGAAACCGCCGCGGCTGTCCTCGGAACGGTTGAAGCCGCCCCGGTCACTCCCTCGATTGTCGCGGTCGCCGCCGCGGCTGTAGCCGCCGCGATCGCTGCCCGCGTTGTCGCGGTTGAATCCGCCGCGGCCCGCGTTGTCGCGACCACCCCGGCTGTCACCGCTGCGCTGGAACCCACCACCGCTGCGAGAGGAGCCGCCGTCGCGGCTGCCACCCTCGTTGCGATCCTTGCGGAAGCCCGATCTACCCTCGTCGCGCCGATCGCCGGAATTGTCGCGCGCCGGCCGGCCGCCGAAGCCGCCGCCCTGACCGGATCCACCGCTGCTGCTCCGGCGGAAAGGTTTGCGGTCGTCGTTCTGCTCCGCCACGGTGAGCCCTCTCTATAGTTTGCCTGCGGTCCCGGCCCGCGGCGCTGGCGCGCGTGAGGGTCTGGCGGGAAGTCCCCGCCACCACAAATTCAATCACGCGCCGCTGAGCGTCCTAGCGGCACCGGGTGTAAAACGACGAAAGGGGACCCAAATCTGGGTCCCCTTTCGTGAAGGATGTTCCGGCGGTGACCTACTCTCCCACACCCTGTCGAGTGCAGTACCATCGGCGCAGGTGGCCTTAGCTTCCGGGTTCGGAATGGGACCGGGCGTTTCCCCACCGCTATAGCCGCCGTAACTCTATGAAACTGTCACACTCCGTGTGCCACAGGATAATTCGAGGGCCTTGCCCTCGAACACCCCGCGAAGGGGTGTGCGAGGCGAGAGCCTCGATATCCGAAAGAGGTTCGGGGACAACATCCCCGAAACACTTCCACACAACAGAGTCGTGTGTTGTTTCAGATACCGCACAGTGGACGCGTAGCTTCTTTGTTGGTAAGTCCTCGGCCTATTAGTACCAGTCACCTACATGCGTTACCGCACTTCCAGTTCTGGCCTATCAACCCAATGGTCTGTTGGGGGCCTTAACCCCTCGAAGGGGGTGAGAAACCTCATCTTGGAACAGGCTTCCCGCTTAGATGCTTTCAGCGGTTATCCCTTCCGAACGTAGCTAACCAGCCGTGCCCTTGG